>CAZIAN010000153.1:0-9932 GCA_964537355.1 uncultured Pirellulales bacterium
GCGGATACAAACGGACAATGCCGTGTGCAGGCGTTTTATGGCAGACACCGTGTCACTGCTGATGGACAGGAGAAAATAGTGGACCTCAACAAGACTGTGGGCAAGGCGGTTGTTTCCTTCAAATAGATTGTCCTATGGCGGATGGTGGTAAACTTGTGGTGAACAAATAGTTATGAAATCAGCTTGAGCGACTTGGCGAAAAAGACCTTTAATAGCCAATATCAAAGGTCTTTTTTTGTCCTAACCAAGCCCTGACTCTTCAAAACCGAAAAAACAATAGCTTAGTCTTCTAATTTTGTTTCATCGGGGGGTTTTACGCCTATTGTAATCTCACCAATTTCAACTGTGCCAACGGTTCCTCCAGACTTCCATATTTCTACATTCCAGGCCTCGAGACAAAGTTTCAATTCTTCCCAGTCACCAGTGCCCTGGATTGTATTAATACCATTCTCCCAGTAAAGATTAACTTCTTTCAGCATATCCTCTCCTTCGTTCTTATTTAAAGAGGCATTGAATATTGCCGGAAAGTTGGCTCTTACCTCAATAACATCGCTGCCTTCGTAGCATGGGAAGTCACCGCCGTCTCTGCCGATACTTTCGCAATCTACCTGTACCAGCTTAATCTTTCGCTTGTTACACTCCTTGATTTGTATAAAATGACCCACATCCATAGACACAGGAAACATGCAAAGGTCAATCGGCTTGTACTTCCATGCCTCCTTGGTCTTATCCTCTGGTTCTGTACTACTCTTTAAGCATTTTTCAATCGGCTCGTACTTTTCCTCCTCGGCCTTTTTCCCTGGTCCATTGCTTGCATAGACAACCCCAAGCACGGCCAGGCACATCAATATTACTCTGTAAGTATTTTTCATCACTCTTCCCTTTCAAATATCCAAATCATTTAATACAGAACGCTGCTCGCTTATCTACACACCTCCCTGGAACAAGACTTCCCTCCTTGAAATATGAAATACCAATGCGGACTTCTCCAATATTAGACTCTTGTCGATTAGAAAATATTACAGTTTTTTTAAAAAGTACTGAAATATATTAACACGAAGCTTTAAGGGGTATGCCCTGATATATTGTCCTATGGCTGCTTGTGTGCAGAATGTAACACCGGTACTATCCGTTGTTATTGTTCGTGAGTGCCCAGTCGAACGCCCGGGACATTTTCTTCTGGGTAGCATTGCATTTTTATGGCGGGGCTGTCCGTTGAAACTCTCAAATCCAGCTTGTGGAAGTCCATAATACCGATATCCACAACCCGGCTTCCTCGCCCTAAAGATAGCTCACGATGCATAGTTTCGAGATCCAAATATCTCTTGTGTTTTTTCCAGGTTACCCCCCAATTGAAAAGCCCCTGACCCGGCCCGGGGCAGTATATGTTGTCCTGAAAATTCAATTCCAGATCCACCAGCGCCGAGCCGGAGGGCGGCCCGCTTGCAGGATTGCTGTCAGTTTGGCCTTGTTTGTTGACGGAGCCTTCCTGCATTGACTTTGGCCAGTGCCGCTCGTCGTCTATATCGAACCACCCCCAAACCTGTGCATCCCGATTATACGCTAACACATTATTACGAACCGTCTGGTTATGGTTCCAGACCGGTTCCGAACCGCCTTCTATTAGTGGTGTGGAACGCTTCTGCTCCCGAAAACTTAATCCTTCTTTGTTTCCAATCAGAAGATTACGCTCAATGAGACAATATGGTGAACTGGATATACTTATACCCGCATTAGCTCCCCATGCGGACGGGGTAAATGCGAATCCGTTGCCGACTATCACGTTGTCGTGGGCGTGGAGACTGTAAGAAATCTCGTAAAAAATCCCTGCGTTTTCGTTGTTTGAAATCAGGCAATTCCGCACTTCGCACTTCTCATTGCCAATATCGAACCAGATTCCGTTACCCCTGTTTTCTGTGAAGATGCTGTTCTCGATGATTGCAGCCCTTGTAAAAACGATTTTGTTGCCACCTGCCTCCCAGCCCCGGTCGAATCCCTTAATATTATTGTTTGTCACTACACAGTCTGTCATCAAGAGCCCATGCGCACGGCCGGCACTGAAACCCAACTGACCGTTATATTGGAAGACGCAGTTACGAACGATAATTCTCTCGCCTGTGAATTTAGCGCCGCAGGCATTAGAGTATTCGAACGTGCAATCTTCAACCTCGTTGTCGTCTCCTGAGAAGCTTACGGCTCCCTGCTGCGCACGATTGGCAGCGTACCGAAAGCGAATGCCTTTTGTCCGTATATGGTTTGACTTGCAAGTCCAGATAGTCTCGCGTACGGAAGCTTCCACCATTATTTTGTTACTGCTGATATCTCTATTGCCGCTGTCCCACACATAGAGACGCTTTGTGTTAAGATCAGCAAAAAAGGTCCCCCGGCTGAGTCTCTGTTTTTCAAGGACCTGTTTAAGTTGATAGCCATCTACAAACACCTGCTCGCACCTGCCGATAAGTTTGTGATAGTCGTCCGAGGGATGTGTGTTGTTTTTGTTCCAGGTCACAAAACTATGGGGCCAATCGGCAATAAAAATAGAATCGTTGCCATCGACCCTTTGCCATCGGGTAAGCCGGTCCGCGCCTGTGACAACTACAAGCTCTCCAGCCCCGGCTTGTATTGTAATGGGTTTTTCGACCGTGCCGCTCTGCTCGACATTAACTTGCTCACGATAGACACCACCGTGAATTATTATCGTGCCACCGGCCGCTAATTGCGAGACTGCCTCGCCGATGGAACGTACCTGGCTGTCTGTACCGATGCCTGGGAGATTCTTCTGAGCAACATGCCAGATTTTGCCCTCTGAGGAAGAGCACAGAAATATCCCAAATAGCGCAAATCCCAGTTTCATTTGATTTAACCTATACTTTTTCATCTGTAAGTGCTTACCTCCTATAGAATATACCTGTTATCGTCATTTCAAAATAGCTGCGAAGCAGTATTAACACTATCAAAATTACCTTTTTATGTAAAGGACGGGATGCTGATTGAGTTTCAGGATTTAAAGACTATTACGATAGTTGCAGTTTCAAAATAATTTTGGTATCTTAGCTTGCCAAGAAAGTAATTTATTTGAATTCAATTAGGAGGTAAACCATGTGTTCGAATCACACTAAGCTTAGGTTGTATCTGATTATTGTTCTGGTCGGTCTCTTCGGCTTGCTCAGTACAGTAACTGTTCATGCCCAGAATCGGAAGTACAACGGACGGTACGAGGGAACTTATTTGAATCGGGTTGCTTTTCCTATTGGCGGAATCGGTGCCGGTATGGTCTGCCTGGAGGGAACCGGGGCCATTTCTCACGTTTCCGTCAGAAATACGATGCAGGTTTTCAATGAACCATGCTCATTCGCAGCCTTATGCATAAAGGGAGTTAATAACAATGTGGCCAAAGTTCTGGAAGGTCCCGTACCTGCCTGGAAGGTGTTCGGGGCTCCCAGTACGGGTAATGGCGCAGCCGGAACCAGTTATGGCTTGCCAAGATTTGATGAAGCTTCCTTTCTGGCACGTTTTCCCTTTGGAATAGTCACCCTCAAGGACAAGGAAGTCCCGTTGCAAATCAAAGTTACCGGCTGGAGCCCGTTTATTCCCGGAGATCCGGATAATGCCTCTCTGCCGGCCGGGGCGCTGGAGTACAGTTTCCGCAACGTTTCAAACAAAACTATAGATGCTGTTTTCTCTTACAATACGAAAAACTTCATGGCAATTGGTGGTAAAGGAAACACGATATTACCTATCCGAAACGGTTTTGTCCTCGACCAGGAAGGAACGGAAGAAAAGCCTGAAAATAAGGGTTCTTTTGCGTTGTTTGTCGATGGCAACAATGTGGTTGTTGACCACTGCTGGTTCAAGGGCGGCTGGTGGGATTCTCTCACCCTTGCCTGGAAGAACATTCAGGAGGCTCGACTGCTCGAAAATCCACCGGTTGATGGAGCGTGCCCCGGCGCATCTTTGTTCGTGCCCTTCAAATTGAAACCGGGCGAGGAAAAAACTGTGCTTTTGATGTTCGTTTGGTATGTGCCCAATACCAGCCTGCGCCTGGGTAAGGATGCGCCTGAAGCTGCTGACTGCGAAGACTCTGAATGTGATTGCCACGGCAATTACGTTCCCTGGTATGCCGGGCGGTTCAAGGACATCAGGGAAGTCGCACGCTACTGGCGCCGCAACTATAATGATTTACGCCGCAAAACCACTTTATTTACAGACACTTTTTATGACTCAACTTTACCCGCCGAAGTTATCGAGGCCGTCGCGGCCAACTTAACTATTCTCAAAAGCCCGACGGTCCTGCGGCAAAAAAACGGTCGTCTCTGGTGTTTCGAAGGTTGCAGTGATAATAGGGGCTGCTGCCACGGTACCTGCACGCACGTCTGGAATTATGCTCAGGCGATACCTCATTTGTTTCCTTCGCTTGAACGTACTCTGCGAGAGACAGAGTTTAATGATAGCCAGGATGAACGCGGACATCAGACTTTTCGGTCAGCTTTGCCCATACGCCCAACCACACACGATTTTCATGCCGCCTCCGATGGGCAGCTCGGCGGAATTATGAAAGTTTACCGTGAATGGCGCATCTCCGGGGATACGCTCTGGCTCAAACAATTGTGGCCTAAAGTTAAAGTCAGCCTGGACTATTGCATTAACACCTGGGATCCCAGGGGCAAAGGCGTTTTGGAAGAGCCCCATCACAACACCTATGATATCGAATACTGGGGACCCGACGGACACTGTTCCAGTTTCTACCTTGGTGCGCTTGCTGGTGCCATAGAAATGGGCAAAGCAATGAATGATGATGTCTCCCGTTATAGCGAGTTGTTGGTTAAAGGAAAAAAGTTCCTTGAGAGCGAACTTTACAACGGAGAGTACTTCTTCCAAAAAATCCAAACGGAAGGTTTGAATGCCAAGTTTAATCCGCTCAATACTTCACAAAACGGACCGGGTTATAATCACATCGTGAACATGCTTAATACACAGGGTCCCAAGTACCAATACGGTACGGGTTGTCTTTCGGATGGTGTCCTTGGTTTCTGGATTGCGCGCACGGTCGGACTCGGCGAAATCGTAGATGCCGAAAAGGTTAAAAGCCATTTAATAGCCGTTCATAAGTATAATCTCAAGCACGACCTTTCTGACCATGCCAATCCGCAACGGCCCGCTTTTGCTTTAGGTAAAGACGGCGGTCTGCTTCTGTGTACCTGGCCGCGAGGCGGGGAATTATCTATCCCCTTCGTTTACAGCGACGAAGTATGGACCGGTATTGAATACCAGGTAGCCTCTCACTTGATGCTCGAAGGCGTAGTACGGGAAGGGCTTGAGGTCGTGCGAATATGCCGCGACCGATATGATGGGCGTATTCGGAATCCTTTCAACGAGTACGAATGTGGTCACTGGTACGCGCGGGCCTTGTCCAGCTATGGCTTGCTGCAGGGCCTCACCGGTTTGCGTTACGATGCGATCGATAAGACACTTTATATCGATTCGAAAATCGGCGACAATTTTCGCAGCTTCTTCTCAGCCGAAAGCGGTTTTGGCACTGCCGGCCTAAAAGACGGAAAACCTTTCGTAGAAATGAAATCAGGTGAACTGGACGTCAGACAGGTAAACGTATCCGGTCGTAAAGCAACTCTGTAACAAGTTAATGTTCTGGATATCCTTTTTGGAATGCCAGTTTACATATCGGAGAATTATGATGAATACATGGAAGCTACTTTTATGCTTCTTTTCGATTTGTTTACCCGTTTACTCGGTCGAGAAACACACTATGGTTTTTCCTGGTGAAGTTTGGCAGATAACTACACCGGAAAACCAGGGAATCGATACTGTGAAGCTGCATGAAGCAATGGCCTATTTGCATGCAAATTCGAGTGGCGTGGGAACTAATGAGACGGTAATCGTCAGAAATGGATATCTTATTTGGGAAGGTCCGGACTCCAACAACGTCCATGAAATCTATTCCTGTACAAAGACATTTACCAGTACCGTGCTCGGGCTTTTAGCGACGGATGGGATTCTCAGTATTGATGACAAAGCAAATAAGTATTTTCATAAGCTGGATGATCAATATCCGGAGTATGCTATAATCAGGTTGGACCACTTGGCCACCATGACGTCCGGGTATAACAGCATAATGGGTGATGGATGGAAATTCTATGAGATTGACCGCTCCAAACACCAAAAATATGTCTTATCGTTTACTACCCCCGGTCCCCCTCTGTTTATTGCCGGGAAGTCCTTCAAATACCATGACCCTGCGGTCCATATTCTCGGTTATATCTTAACAAAGGCCGCTGGTGAGCCATTGGAGCAGATATTCAGGAAACGAATAGCTGACCAGATCGGTATGAAACAGTTTACCTGGTCAAACTACGGCTACAGAGACGGCATACTTTTCAATAATCCAGCAGGTACACCGGGAAAGGATCAGGGTGGGGTTCATTCGAGTCCAAGTGATCTTGCGAGATACGGATTATTGTATCTGAATAAAGGGAACTGGGAAGGCAGGCAGATTCTCGATGCGTCTTTTGTTGAAAAGGCCACATCAACACAGGTTCCCGCTGAAATGAAGACAAAGTATTTAGACCTAACCGGCAGGTATGGCTTCTTTTGGTGGACGAACGGAATCAGGGCGGATGGAACGCGACCCTGGCCTTCGGCTCCACCAAAAACATTTGCTGCGCACGGTGCAGGACGTAATTTCATCTTCGTGATACCGGAATGGAGTCTGGTCATTGTTCGATTGTCTTCGGCACCGGGTGGTCACGTTAACATTGGCACTGTAAAAAAAGGTGTGTGGGAGAAATTCTTTTCACGGCTAAAAGGCAGCATTAAAGAGTAAACCACAGGCCTGATGATACCTGATTAAAATCGTCATCTTCATTTTGACATGTCTGGCTTTATGAGGTTTGCTAACGGGTCGAAACGGAGATATGAACTTGATTAGTCGAATACCAAGGTATCAGATATTGAAAGTACGAGGAGAATGATTTCAGTCATGTCTAATGAATCAATACAACTTAGCCGGCGTCAATTTCTGCGAAACTCGGCTGTTGTGCCACTGGGTCTTATCACCGCTGTTGCTTACACAAAACAACCAAATCCTACAATTGAACGCATTGAGCTGTTTACCGTACGGTATCCAACGAAAGGATACTTTAAGTTTTTCATAGGTCCGGGCGGCACTTACGGCCGCGGTGCGGTCATAGTCAAGATTACCACAGACGAGGGTGTAATCGGTTGGGGCCAGAGTATCCCTTCGCCAATGTGGAGTTACGAGACTCTGGAAACGGCCAAAATTGTGCTGCGAGATTATCTGGGCCCGGTTCTGAAAGGACGTAATCCCCTGAACATTGACGAGGCTCATAAGGCGATGGACCTTGCCCTGGCGCCGGGTTTTTCTACTGCAATGCCGATAGCCCGCTCCGGTCTGGACATAGCCCTGCACGATTTGGCAGGTAAGCTCAAAGGCCAGTCCCTTTCGCAGATGTGGCGTCGTCCACGAGGTGGGCCCCTGGTCCTTAGCTGGACGGTTAACGCCCGAACTCTTGATGAAGCCGAGCAGGTTATCGACGCCGGTTATAAGCGCGGTTACTCAAACTTCAACATTAAAGTTGCACCTGACCCGAAATTCGACATTGCTCTTGCCAGGCTGGTTCGTAAGCGAGCGCCGGATGGTTTTTTGTGGGCGGATGCTAATGGCGGCTATGACCAGGCTGCTGCCCTGGCGATAGCACCAAAACTGGCCGACACCGGTGTCGATGTGCTCGAAGCACCGCTTAGACCCAATCGCATAAGCGGGTACCGGGCCCTGAAAAAGCAGGGAGCTTTACCTATTCTAATGGACGAGGGTGTTGTCTCTCCGGTCGAACTATCCGAGTTTATTCGTCTTAAAATGCTCGACGGAGTGGCGATGAAACCGTCTCGCTGCGGCGGATTGGCTCCTGCGAAACAACAGATTGAAATGCTTTTGGATGCAGGGCTTATGTGGCTGGGCAGCGGGCTGACAGATCCGGATATCTCCATGGCCGCGGCACTGGCGTTATATGGTGCATTCGGTTTGAAAAAGCCAGTTGCACTCAACGGCCCGCAATTTCTTACTACCGATGTTCTTACAAGGCCGCTGGAAATTAAGGACGGTTTGGCAACGGTGCCGCTTGGCCATGGCTTGGGTATTGAGGTTGATGAGGCGAAAGTCATTGAGTTGATGAAAAAGACGACCGGTTCCGAAAAGATTCGGATATGAAGACCAATATATACTCTAAGATGAGTTAATATGGAGGAAGTAAAGTAACCATGGACCGAAGAGATTTCATAAAAACGTCAGTAGTTGCGGGAGCATATGCAGTGATGGGATCACCGTGGGCAGCCGCCGAAGAGAATCAAGAGCCTTGGTTCGACCGCCCGATGCGCTGGGCTCAATTGGTCCTGGTGGAAAACGATCCCGGCCGGTTCGACCCGGGTTTCTGGCTGGATTACTTCAAACGCATTCACGCCGATGCCGCCTGTTTAAGCGCTGGCGGTGTGGTAGCATACTACCCCACAAAGATCCCCATGCACCATCGAAGTGCGTGGCTTGGGGATTCTGACCCGTTCGGCTATCTTGTCCGGGGATGTCGCAAAATGGGAATGTCGGTAATCGCCCGAACTGACCCGCACGCAACCTGGAATAACGTCTATAAAGCTCATCCGGATTGGATCGCCGTCGATTCGAAAGGACAGAAACGGCGCCATTGGTCGAATCCGGAATTGTGGGTCACGTGTGCTCTCGGCCCGTACAACTTCGAGTTCATGACCAGGGTTCATAAAGAGATTATGACATTATATCAACTGGATGGGATTTTTTCTAATCGCTGGGCAGGTCACGGACTCTGCTACTGTGAGCATTGTGTTCGAAACTTTAAGTCGTTTTCCGGGATGGACCTGCCCCGAACGAGCGAGCGTGATGATCCGGTTTATCGTAAATATTCACAGTGGCGAATTGAACGGTTGAAAGAGTTGTGGTTTTTGTGGGACCGGACAATCCGCGAGGTCAAGTCCACTTCGCGGTATATTCCCAATGGATTTCCGGATAACGTCGTAACAGGCGCCCTGTCTGATATCTTCTTCACCGATCATCAGGCAAGAAGCGGCGTCATTCCGCCCTGGTCGAACGGCAAGCGGGCGAAAGAGCTGCGTGCAACGATGGGAATGAAACCTCTCGGCGGCATATTCAGTATTGGTTTGGAAGAACGTTACCGGTGGAAGGATTCGGTGCAGAGTGAGCCGGAAATCCGAATTTGGGTGGCCGAAGGTACAGCTAACAACATGCGCCCATGGTTTGTTAAATTCTCGGGGACAATCTACGACAAGCGTTGGCTCAAGGTTGTTGATAGAATCTATCAGTGGCATTATCGGGTCGAGCCTTATTTGAGAAATATTGCCCCGCTCGCCCGCACGGCAATGGTCTATTCGGAACAAACTGAAAAACACTATGGAGGTGAAAAGTGGCAGCGGGGAAGTAACGGTCATGAACTGGGGATGTACCATGCCCTTATCGAAGCACGTGTACCATTCGAGATGGTCAACGACCAATTACTCGATGCTGAACATCTGAAGCCGTTCAAGTTACTGATTCTTCCGAATGTTGCCGCTCTTTCTGAAATGCAGTGTGAGCAGCTCAGGCAGTACGTGAAAAGTGGAGGAAGTTTAGTTGCCACTTTCGAAACATCGCTGTACGACCAGAGTGGTAAAAAGCGGCGGGATTTCGGCCTTGCCGATATGTTCGGTCTGTCATATAACGACCGGGTCGAAGGGCCAATGAAAAACTCGTATCTCAGGCTGAAGAGCGATTCAAAAACGGGCCGGTTCCATCCTGTCTTAAGTGGACTTGAAGATGCATATCGCATCATCAACGGAGTTTGGCGGCTGGATGTACAACCTCGCCTGGATTTCCC
>CAZIAN010000154.1:0-9917 GCA_964537355.1 uncultured Pirellulales bacterium
AACTGACCTTGAAATTGCATCGCGTGGGACAGGGGTTTTCTATATGTATGGAGGTACAATCAACGTTGAAGATCAAATAAAATTAGCACAGGGTAGTGCCGAGCAAACTACCGGTGACGCTCGCTTATATCTTTATGGCGGTACTATTACCGCCGGCGGACTGCGTAATCCGGCCGAAGTTTTCGGAAACCGCCAAATAGATGTCACAGAAGGCACCCTCATATTAAGCGGTGATGATACGTCGGTAGTAAACGAATATATAAATCGTGGCTGGATGGTCGGTTATGGCGGGCTGGGCATATTGGATGTAACCTATACATCAGATCCAAATCAGACTACGGTAACGGCCAGGATGCTTGACCCGGAGCTTGCTTGGAATCCGAGTCCGCGACATTTGGATACGGTTGAGCGGACGCCTGATGGTCCTGCTCTTGGCTGGGTGCCGGGAGTATATGCCGCATCCCATGATGTTTACTTCGGCACAGATCCCAATGCTGTCAATGATGCCAACAATGCTCCAGGGATGTGGCCTCAGTTCAAAGGCAACCAGGACCCTTGCAGTTATTATCCGGAGCCTCTTGAATTAGACAAAACCTATTATTGGAGGATTGATGAAGTCAATGAACTTGATCCAAGTAGTCCATGGAAAGGCATCGTCTGGGAGTTTACCGTAGCTGACTATGTTGTGGTGGACGATTTCGAGAGCTACAATGACATCCCCGATGGGGAACAGGGCAGTAACTTAGTATATAATATATGGATGGACGGTTTTGGAAATCCGTCCGTTAACGGAGCCGCCATAGGTTATGTTACAGGCCTTTCTCTTGAGACTGAGAAAGTTCATAGTGGTGCGCAGTCGGTTCCATTAGCTTATAACAACAACAATGCGACTTATTCAGAGGCTACGATAAATATTGAGGACCTGGCTATTGGCACGGATTGGACTATAGATGATTTTAAGATGTTATCGCTTTGGTTCTATGGAGGTCCGTTTAATTCCAGTACACAACAAATGTACCTTAAGCTTAATGACGTCAAGGTGATATATGATGGTGAACCGGATTATTTGCAGCAAGCCGCCTGGCAGGAGTGGAATATTGACCTTGCGGTTTTTGGTATTGATCTTGGTCATGTTGCGACGCTTAGTATTGGCTTTGAAAGGGTAGGCGCTGTCGGTGGTTTCGGCACGGTATTGTTTGATGATATCCGGCTTTATATATCAGCAGACCAGGAGTAAAAGCAGTAAACTGATAAACAACAATAAGGAGCTGAGTTATTAACCTTGGGAGATGAGGTACTGCCGGGTCTGCTTTTACAGGAAAAAAATGGCATTATGAAAATCAACAAAGTTGGTTTTACTTTGATTGAATTGCTTGTAGTAATTGCGATTATTGCTCTTTTGATGGGAATTCTGCTGCCGGCAATGCACCGGGTTCGGGAAGCTGCCAAGCGAGTTGTCTGTTCCAGCCAGGTAAAACAGACAGGCTTGGCCGTGACAGCTTACTCATCGGACAATGAGAATAACATGCCGGTTTATAACTCCAATAACACAAATTCTAATCCGTACTTGTTGATTCATTCTTATGCTTTGTATCGAAGTGAAAGTCTCTTTGTTGATTCCAATGGAAAGCCCCTTCCCATGAAACTGGCCCTTTTATATGAAGGAAATTACATAGCGGATCCGAAGGTGTTTTACTGTCCCTCGAATAAAAATCTGCTCTACAGGTTTGAGTCTTACAACAGCCCTAAACCTTGGGGCAGACTCCCCCAGAATTTTAATGCCTTAGACGGAGAAGGGCACAATCAATGGGTGCGTATGGGATATACATATCTTCCCATAGACCCGAAAACTCCCAAAAACAGCAGCACCGGCATGCCCGATGAAACAGCGAAAAGAATCGATTTGCTCGATCCTTACGTTCCCTATATGACCGACCTAATCCGTCACAAATACCAGATAAGCCATAAGAGACAGAAGAATTATGCGGTCAATGCTCTTTTTAAGGACGGCCATGTTACATTATGCAATGACCAGAGGGTCTTTGATAGTGATGTATGGGATAGGATGGAAAACGGTTTGGTACCTGAATTAACGGCCAACTATATAGTATTTCAGTTGATCGGTAGTAAGGGACTTGACATCGACAGGTAGAATTACCACGGATATTGCTCTCAAGGTCACTACTTATCTACCGTAATTGTTACAGGGATGTCCTTTCGCAAAAAGTAGCACACTCCGCCCGTATCTTCACAGACATAATACAAAACATAAGCATTCAGTTTGGTTGTTCCCCTTGCCCCGGCCGCAGCGCGTACTTCGAACTCAAGTTGCCGCGGTTCTGAAGTCTCCGGTTGGTCGCCTTGCGGAGCTGTCAGCAACTGGGGTTCCACCTTCCAGCCATCGGGTGCATCGATCCATAGTTTCAAAGGCTCGGCCTCGTTGTTCCAATGGGCTTTCAGCTTGGCATTTGGGCGAAGTGTCACATGGACACGGACGGTCTCTTCGGGCTTCATTTGCGGCGGGACTACCGTCACTTCGCTCAGAATCAAGCCCTTTTCGTCGCGATAGATCTGACCTTGAGGATCGGGCGGCTTAATGTTTTGTTCTTCGGTTTCGAACTTGCTCCCCTTGTCGGCGATTTCGGAGCCAGTGGGTAAAACCATCAGCTCAACCGGTTTTTCTCCCCGTGCAATAATATCGCGAGCCGCCGTTTCCACCCAATCATAGAATGGGTACGGTTTAGTGAGTCGCGGGCCGTACTGCTCGATTCGCCGCCGCCAGATATACTGGTTTGGCTGGAGTGCCCGGGCACTGGTCCAATGGTTCACGGCCGTTTGAAAATCGCTTGAAACTCTCTGCCCGGAATCATAGCGAATGCGGTAGCATACTCCAAGGCGAAAATGCGCATCACCGTCGTCCGGATTGATCTGAATCGCCTGCTTGTATGCGTTGATGGCTTCGTTGATTTTAGCCTGCCCTTCCCAGAGCACCAGCGCATCGCCCAGCTCTCTCCAAGCTTCGGATGAGCGGCTTTTCTCAGCACGCCTGCGCAGGGCCCCCGTGTCGGGTCGCTTCGCTTTTATCTTCGGCGGTTCTGAACTTTTACCTGTAAATGTCTTATTGAGAAAGTCCTCCTCGAATGTTTCCATCTTCGGTCGAAGGCTGCGCACAATACCATTCTCGTCGATGGCCACCTCGATAGGCACGCCTCTTACCTGCATTGAATTGATGGGATCGTGCAGGACGGGCCAGCCTATCTTATGCCACTGCGTGAAAAGCCTGTTACGGTTGGGATGCTGCTCCTGTGCGATCCCCAGCACAATGAGCTTTCCCTTCCTGACCCACTCTTGCGTTTTATTATTCCAGGCCGGCACGGCCTGACGACAACCTCGTCACCAGGAAGCAAAGTGGACCAGCAGGACTTTCCGGCCGCGAAACTGCGACAGCGATACAGGCTCACGGTCCACAATACCGGGCAGGGTGAAATCGGGATGGACTTCACCAATACGAGGTGAATAACCGTCGGCGTCGGATGGTGCCGCAAAAAAACAAATGCTTCCAAAAGTCAACATCAGCAGGCTCAGGTTTCGCATTGTCCTGTCCCCCTCTATCAATTTGTCCTTATTGATTTACTCCGAACTCAAATATAATCACTCATTGTCCCGGAACTACAGTGAATGATACCATACTTCTTTTGTTAAATAAATCATAAAGCAGGGAATTTTGTCTAAATTCGGTTTTATATATTTTCTCGTGATACTTTTATTGTTGTTCGGCAACGATTTCCTTTAATATCGCAAACTGTACGTCGAATACCTTCCGCAATTCGTCATCGGGTACAACGTCACCTGTAACACCCATATAGGCATCAGCAAATCGCGTGCCGAACCCGACGACGGTAACTGTTCCCTTGCCGTGACGGGTCCTTGCGATAACTGGTACGTTTGTCACCGACGCAATTGCCTGCCCTCCCTTAATCTCGCAGGTTGAGTCGATTTGTATCACAGGGCAACTCTCCGGCGCTTTCAACTGCCCCCTAAGCTGCATATTTGGAGTTACAGTCAGCCCAAACGGATACAGCAGGCTGTTTGCGGTTGAGCCTGTATTTGCCGGAGAGTCCAGGATGAGCACTTTACCGCCCATCTCGACATAATTGACCAGCTCCTCGCGGAAATCATTCGTGACTGTCTGATTGGGATCCATAAACACCACAAGGTCGCCTGTCAATGCATCGGTGCCGCGTCTGCGGGATGTGAAGTAACCGAGGCGCAATATCCACCGTTCGAAAATCCCGAAACCTTTCTTCTTCCCTGAGATGAATCCGCTCTTGGAAAGAGGGCCGTTACAGACGGTACGATCAATCATAACTTGAACTATAGGGCGAACCGCTTTTGGAAGACTCATGGAATTCCGATGAATTGCTCGTGTACCTGCTGCTGCAATCCACCAGCCGAACACTCCCGCACAGACTATAACCAACCAGGCCACTTTCCATTTTCGGCAGAGCACAAGCCCGCTGGCAAGAAGAGGGAATCCCAAAACGATTAGAAATAATCGTAACGGATAAGGGCTGTTGCGGTGATTAAGCCATTCGAGCATGCCGAGCATTAACTCAGCCTTTCCGGGTTCGAATGTTGCGAAATTGGAAAAAATTGTCGAATCAGTAAAAGCTGCGACTCGGCCGGCGCCGCGATTAGTTGTCCACAGTTGCACGAAAGCGCCATATCGCATCTCTGCCCGGTCTTCGACCTGAGGATAAAAATTGCTTGCGTGATAATCAGCCATAAGATTTTTAAGGCCCATAGAACGAATAGCCGCTCGGCCGGGACTTAGTCCGGGACTAATGGAGCAGGAAACCGCAAAATCGAGCGGGGGCACGTCCTGGACTATTGGGTGGGGCACTAACGGCGGATTGTATAGTTGAGTAAAAACCGTATCGATGCCGAATAAACAATCGTAACGAAAACTGAAACCGAAAATCTTTGCTATATCATTTATATGTACGCCGGTATTAAAGACGTTTGTGTGTTCACCGATCAGCAGCAGACCTCCACCGCGTTCGACAAACCGTTCTATTGCTGCTATTTCTTTCTGTTTGTATCGTTCGGTCGGCACCTTTACGACAAGGACATCGCAATTCATTAGAGTGGCATCGTCGATGGGAGTCTTGAGGCGGTCTGTCTCATAGAAGTGTGAAATGTAGTCGTAGATGCAGTAATAGTTGTATCCGGACTCATGCCCGTACCATTCTGTATCAAAGGCTTTATCGGTTGGTTCCCACGTCGAGTGATATTCATCGACCCAAACCCGGCCTTCTTTGCGCCGTCCCGGCACATCCAAAAGCAGACCCATAATTAACATGAAGCTCCCTGCAATGGTCAGAACAATTGCCCCGAGATGTTTAGGATGCTTCACACTTGGTTTCGAAATAAGTGCCCGTTGTCCACCACAAGGTGTGTGAATAAACCGCAGGCTCAGAAGAATGGGTCCCAACAGAAGAACCATCAGCAGCCATGGATTCCAGAATTGATTTATTAAAACCAGTTCTGCATTATATTCTGTCCGAAGAGCACGATGCATAAAAATCGATATTAAAATGGCCGTGCGAACAGGCAGCCAGACGACAATCAATATGAAAAAAGCCGCCAAACGTTTTCTTAAGCGAGCTATTTGTTTGCCTGTCTGCATCGGTGATTGTACAGGTACCGGTGATGGTTGGCTTGCAGATTTCCAGAAACACAACATCACAATCCCGCCGAACAGAAAGGCTAATGTTGGTGGGTCTAAAAGCAGTTCCCAGGTAGCTCCAAGACAATGGGAACTTCTCGGAGTATATAAGGCAAGATTAGTACCGGCCAATCCTGCCCGGATACCTAAAAGCCGTGAAATCGAATAAAGCAGACCGGGCCATGGCCATGGAAGCTCATGTGATCTTGCAGTGACGTACTCGTAGCCGAGAATCCCAAGTGATTGTACTGTTAAGATGATTCCTCCTAATATGAACGCAGTGGCAAGAACTCCGGGCCAGCGGCGGGGAATCGGTAAGGCACCAAGCACAAGGCCGGCAAAGATAAGCAATAGTGCAATACGGTACGGCCACGGTGCCAAAAAGACAGCGGGAAGCAGCAATACGGCTGCTGCTATTGATTCGATAGCTATTGGCCTGCGAATATCCACGCCGATAAGTAGTGCTGTTCCAGCCGATACAAGTATCACCCAGACAGGCCACTGGGCATGGTGGTAGTAGCTAAGCCCAAATAGCCACGAGGTACTCAATAACGCTAAGCCAATCCAGGCCCGTTTCAATTTGCCACCTCCCGATTCGGCATATTAGATGTTGTCCCATTATTGACAGATTCAGGTTTACTCTCCAGGGCCGGAGGAATCCACATCTCCTGGTCTCGAAGTTGTGTGATGAACCATCGCCAGAAGTCGGCATTCTCCCGCATACCTTCGAACGGCTCTCCTCCTTCCCATTCGAGATTCATGTTGGCAACAAAGCATGTATCCCCAATGACCACAACTTTACCGGCTCCGAGTTGACGTAAAGTGATAACCGGCAAATTGTTGAGTCCGTATGCGATTACCCGGGCGGTTGGATCATTACAGCTTACCGGCCAGGCCGCATGAAAACGAACATGAACACGTTGGTTTCCCGTTTCCGAACTCAGATATGGAGATTTGAAGTGCCCCATGACTTCAGGTTCAATTGGATTGGGCCCGGGATTGCCGATGCTAAAGCCAAGCGTCGAAAGCAGTGAATGGCTGGGGCCTGCCCTGTCCAATCCCGCCATAAAAATGAATGTCCCGCCGTTAAGCACGAATTCTCTTATCGCAGTTTGTTCCCTGCTCGAAAAACTGCGGGAAGGCGCAACAGAAACCAAAAGGTCCGACCGTACAAGCCGCTCGGCAGTCAACTCTGGAAGAGAAAGAGTAAGATATCCGTTCCGCATAAGTGTAAGAATAAATCCTCCTATGCCTTCCGGACGCCAGGATTCCCCGCTGTTTGCTTCCAGGTGAGATGTGTCGATGTAGGCCAGGTTATTGGGTAATTTATATCGCCCATCGGGAAGAATCTCATTGGCGCTGCGGCTGATTGCGGTAGAGGCGGCAAGTGAGCCTGCCAGGCATAATGTTATTAAAACGATTCTGCCCTCGCTTGTTTGACGGGTCAAAAGGCCCAGGAGAAGTCCACAGCTTAGTATGCCGAGAAGCTGCCGCCATATCGGGTGTGCGTTTCTTTTCCTGCCGGCCAGATAACCAAAAAGTCGCGAGTTGAAAACATGCGAGCTGACGTTGATACCGTTCGTCAGGCCCGATGTGTCGCCGAATGCAATGACGCGTCCTTTTCCGAGCGGCTGCTCGGCCGCGAGAATCAGGTCACCGAGTTTCTCGCCCGAATCGTAGTGACCATTGCCCATCATTGCCCGGCCGCTTCCTTCGTCTCCCATGTCCGACCATCCAAACCGTCCGATTAACAATGGACGCGCCGGCCATTTTGTTTCAAGAGAAGCGCCAATAACCACACCAAACTGATTGCGTTCGTCAGGGACACCTGTTGTCGCCGGGTGCGCAATCGCTACGTATGACTGCAGCCAGCCGCCAACCGTGAATGTGCCCGAATCGAACTCGACTCGTATTGAAGTCGGCTCCAGCACTTCATTGAAACGATTGTTTCCGTTTTCGTCCCGGGTAGTGTGCTCGCCCATTACCAAAAGTGAGCCGCCCCGATGTACAAAATCCCATATACGTTCAAGCTGACCCTCTGCCCATGGATCATCAGGAAAAAGCAGCACTAAAGCATCGGCATCCTGAAGGTCATTATCTGATAAATCGGGCGATATAAGGCTGCTGGCTCCAAGGCTTTCGATAAAGACCGGAAGCATTCCATACATTCCACTCGAAAGTCTACCGTATTGACCGTGCATCGGTTTAAGCCAGTTGAGAAATCCCTTCTCATAGAAAACAATCTTTTTGCCCTGGAGATCCGGTTTTCCCGGGTAAAGAGCAATGATAACAGGTAATAGGATAGCCAGTACTGGAGTTCCAAATCGCAGTATATATTGGTTTCGGGTATAGGCAGCAGAAGTTTTTATATAATTCTGCTCAGTTTCCCCGGGCCCGGCAGGCCATCGGAGCATAGCTGAAACGATGAGCAGGTGTATTACACAAGCTAATACGGGCAGGTTCCACGGTATGGCTTTATGGAACAAAGCCGCCCATGACCAGCCTGTTTGTGCGGCAGGCTCGGCTACTCCGGCAAGTAGCTGCTGGGTATATGACATTACGATTAGATAACAGATGTGGCCGCCAAGGATCGCCGCAAAACCATAGATCGCTCGTTTCTTCCTTGGTCGCGGGCTGGATGCCAACCAGAAAACCCAAAGCACACTCATAAGCACCAGGAAATCGAGACCGGCAAAAGTGGACCCGACATATATAGATTGATGAGTGATGAGGCCACCTATGTTTCCAAGAGCACGGCCAAGCAAGTCGGTCATCGACCATACCAAAGGGATGCAAGTGCAGGCCATGCGATAGAGGCCAAAGACAGCAACAGAGGCAGATACAATGCACAGCATCTTCTTTGCCTGTCCACGGAAGGTGGCCGCAAGAGAAGCCAGAACAAGCGGGACGCTCATTACATTAATAACCGGCAGGGACGAGGCTATCATGTAGGCGGCAAGACCGACTGTTGCCAGCAGTTTAAAAAGACCTTTGCTCCCCCGCCAGGGGAAAGGACGCTGCGCGATTATGACAACTCCCAAAGCCGCCAACGTCAGCGTCCGCCGCAATGGATGCGCTAATAATCCCGTTGAGCCGGCCGCAATCCAGGCAGCCGCAAGACCGGCTATCGCTGCGATTACAGGTCCCGATGCCGCTGTTTTACCCACTGGACAGTCCGTGGCTGATTCTTCGGTTTTTATTTGCTTATTGCTAACCACTCGGTGGATTATAGCTCATATCATACACCCTATGCAATCAGAAAAACTTGTGTGTCGAACGGTTGAGTGAATTGATATTCGGGTTGAAGTCTTGTCCTTAAAATATTTTATTATACTTTTCTTGAGGATAAATACAGACAAACCTGTGAGGAAGCTTATGCTTTAAAAAAGTCCCCGGCCAACCGGAATATGTCTGAACCATTGCATTGGTAATTTAACGCAATGGTTCAGATTCAATCTTAAAACAGATTTTTATTTTGTCTCAGACGTCAAAGCGATTTTGCCAACAGGATCTGTGGCACAACAGTTGGGGCCTGAACATCTATCACCGGACACTCTCGCACAAAAGGAGTGCCTTGGAGTATGGGCCCACAAGTCGGGCCAATCGTAATCGGCAAACAATCCGGCTGAAACGTAACCGGGCAAATAGAGCAGATACTCTCCATAACTGGACATTGGGTCTCTACGGGTGGACACAACGTTGGCTCTGAAGGACATTCAGTTTGTACTGCCGGGCACCTTGTCATTACGGGTGGACATTGAGTGCTTACTGTTGGGCAGCGGGTGCGTAAAGCAGGACACTCCGTTTCTAAAATTAGACACTTTGTCACCTCAGCCGGGCACGTCGTCGGATTTGGGGGACACTTTGTCTTTGATACGGGGCATTGAGTATCTACTGCCGGGCATTGAGTATCCACAGATGGGCAATTTGTTGACGACTCCGGACATTTTGTCTTCTCAACAGGGCATCTTGTGCTTGTCGGCGGACATTCAGTCGATACCGGCGGACACCTTGTTTGTGTTGCGGGACATTCAGTCGATACCGGCGGGCATCTCGTCTGTGTCGTGGGACATTCCGTCGATACTACCGGGCATCTTGTATTTGTCGGGGGACATCGAGTTAATTCTGCCGGGCACTGTGTCTGCGAAGGCGGGCACCTCGTCTGTGTTGCGGGACATTCAGTCGATAC
>CAZIAN010000155.1:0-9846 GCA_964537355.1 uncultured Pirellulales bacterium
CGTGAACGAAACAGCACCAATCAGGACTGGCAGTTGTTCGACCTGCAAACCGACATTGGAGAAACGGCCAACCTTCTTGCCGCCAGACCGGAAATAGCAGAACAACTCAAAACTGAGTACGAACGTTGGGAAAAAGAGGTCACTAA
Organism: uncultured Pirellulales bacterium; assembly: GCA_964537355.1. Classification (GTDB taxonomy): domain Bacteria; phylum Planctomycetota; class Phycisphaerae; order Sedimentisphaerales; family Anaerobacaceae; genus NIOZ-UU13. The sequence goes on from CAZIAN010000155.1 coordinate 147, forward strand.
CGTGCGCTGAGGTTTAGCTTGTTCTTGTGTAAATATTTTAGCTGGAGAATTATGTTATGAAAACGCTTACTCGAAGGTCACTCCTCAAGAGTACGACAGGATTGATTGCATCAACAATTACCTTCCCATACGTTATACCATCTTCGGCTCTGGGTAAAGATGGAACAATTGCCCCGAGCGAACGTCTTACGATGGGTGCTATTGGTCTGGGCGGTCAGGGCATGCACAATCTGCGAAATTTTCTTACCTGTGCTGACCTTCGCATCCTTGCCGTTTGCGATGTCGATACGAACCACCGTCTCAGTGCAAAGAAAGAAGTTGATTCTGCATACGGCAACAAAGACTGCGATGAATACAACGATTTCCACAAGATACTTAATCGAGACGACATTGATACGGTGCTGATAGCTACGCCGGACCACTGGCACGCTATAATTTCAATTGAAGCCGCAAAGGCAGGCAAAGACATTTATTGTGAAAAACCTATTTCCCTGACTATCGCTGAAGGCAGGGCTGTTGCTGATACGATGAATCGGCTTACAACTGTCTATCAGTCCGGCACACAGCGGCGCAGCAACAGTTGTTTTCGATTTGGAGTGGACATCGCTCGCAGCGGTATGCTCGGCAAACTTCACACTCTGCATTGCTACTATCATAACGGTCCGACATGTCCTCCACAGAAAACGGAGCCTGTCCCGCAAGGCTTCGACTATGATACATGGCTCGGACCTGCCCCCTTTGAAGCCTATACGCCCAGAAGATGCCACGGTAGTTTTCGATGGTTATATGATTATTCCGGCGGACAGTTAACCGACCTTGGAGCACACTTCAACGATCTTGCCCAATGGGCAAATGACAGTCAATACACAGGCCCTACTCAGTACGAGGGCTGGGCTGAATTTCCCAGGGACGGTCTGTTCAATACACCTGTGCGCTTTGAAGTAGTTGCAACGTATTCGGATGGTGTAAAGATGATTTATCACGACGAGACCGAACCCGGCAGGGGACCCAGAGGAAACAAATTCGTCGGCACCGATGGCTGGGTAAGCGTCGATGACACCGGCAAGATTACTGCATCGAGCAAAGCCATTATGCAGAAGGTAAACTTTATGCAGAAAGGCTATGAGTTTATGACGGGACACCATCGCAATTTTCTCGATTGTGTAAAGACTCGCAGCCTACCAATATCCAATGCCGAAGTCTCGCATCGTTCGGTCACGACTTGCCACGCAGGAAATATTTGTCTGAGGTTAGGGCGAAAACTGCGATGGGACCCGGACAATGAGCGATTTCTCAATGACGATATGGCCAACAGGATGCTTGCACGAGCGATGAGGTCGCCGTGGTCTTTATAGAAACAGGTCAATTTGGGCATCATTAAATATAACCTGCACGTCTATTTGTCACGGATTGGGTGATTTGCTTAAGCATCGATCAAATCCCATATTCGATTAAGCGCTGCAATGGTTTTTTGCAAAGCGGCATCGTTATCCATGTTGCGTAATTCCTGGTCGAAGGGTTCACACTCCACCGGACCGTCGTAACCAATTTTCACTAAGGCGTTAATAAATCCTTTCATATCGATTACTCCGGTAGTTACCGGTAGTGCCCGCCGGTTATCCATTTGCTGATCGACATCGATACCCGATGGAGCGTCGTTTACGTGGACATGTACGATATCTTTATTCGATAACTGCAGCAGCTCGTCAACCGTCCCATGTGAGGTGTACCAATGCCAGCTATCCAAAAGAAGCCCCACATTTCCTGTGCCGATTGCATCCACCAGTTCCATCATGCCAATCTGAGTGCATATAAATGGAAAACGGAATCGTGCCCGAGATGTTCGCGGCCCGACAAATTCCAGACCCAGCCGGATGTCGTTGTCTTTAAGCACATTAGCCACTTCACGAAAACGGTTTTTGAGCTGTTTGAAGTTTTGCATATACGTAAGCTCCCTATGGCCGGGTGTAATCCAGGTTGCTATCCGCCTGATGCCTAATTGCCTTAAAAGCCCCGCCTGTTTGGGCAATCGTGCCATATCTGTCTTAAATCGATCCTCATCTCTTCGGAACTCGACGGGAAGACCCGATGTGCCGTATCGAATGCCCTTTTCTTTCATTAACTCCAACCAATCGCGAATTTCCGAGGTAGATTTGTTTTGAAATTCACCCGGACTGGGAGTAATACTGTCAAAACCATATTTCACTGCATACTCCAGTGCTTGCTGCTGATTAGCCTTGACGCCGATATGACCGGGCCCGAGGTTCTTGTAGAATTTTACTTTATTGCTCTGAGATGCCTTAGCGGATGGCTTTATATAATGTAGCGCTACGGCCGCGGTAATTGCCGATCGGCAAAACGTGCGTCTCGAAATAGCTTTGGATTGTTTTCTTTTCGGTTCATTCATAATAGTTCCTCCAATTCCATATTCTAAGTAAGTTGAATCCTTACATAAGCAACAACCGGCACTTTAATACCTGAAAAGCAAAAAAAGTGTAACGTATAAGACGGTAGGGGTCAAGCTAAATCGATGTTCTCAAAATAAGGCTTAAATTTATTATATTAAAGTGGAAAGCGTTGAAACGAAAACGGTTCTTGAAACTAAACATTATAACAGTAAAATGATAACCGGAACTGAAATCATATATTGACTTAAAAAGAGCTCTTTGCTTTATTCGTGCTGACGACAAAAGAATGCATAATCAACTAAAGGAATAATTGAACAATGAAATACCGTGGGATATTTTTGTTTTTTCGGTGCTGTGGATTCTCACTGCTGCTTGTTATGTCGATATGCGGTGAGCTGAATGCTGCCCCTTCGGATACTGTCGCCAGGCAGATTCCCTGGGAGCCTGTTGGCCTGTCAGGTGGAGGCGGAATGTTTTCACCAGCTATATCGCCGGCGGACCATAACCTGATGATGCTCAACTGCGACATGAGCGCCGCTTACATTTCCGAGGATGGCGGTCGAAACTGGCGCATGATTAACCATGCACAACTCAGAACTGATACGAGATGCCAGCCGGGGTTCCATCCATCAAATCCCGACATTATTTACGCTTCATCAAGTGGGCGCCTGCGAATCAGTCGCGACCGAGGGATGACTTTTGCGCCTATTGGCAATCTCAGGGAATCGCTGTATGGTGAAATTGCGATAAATCCATCCGATCCAAACACCATGCTTGTGGGTACTCGTAACAACAAATGCTGGTTATCACAAAACGCAGGTGTAACATGGACAGCCTGTAATGGACCCAATGGCCAGGTGATAGGATTTCATTTTGACCAAACGAACAAAGGCCGTGTTATGTTCGCTGCCACAAATAAGGGTATCTGGCGCTCAGACGACGGGGGGCAGAAGTGGGTTGAAAAGACAGACGGCCTGCCATGGAAGGAGATACAGGGATTCGCCGGTGGTTCCAATTCGAAAGACAACCTCATAGTGCTTTATTGTACAATAACCAGCAAAGATGAGAACGGAACCTTCAAAGGGGGTATATATTGCTCACGAGATCGTGGCCGGACCTGGCAAAAGGCCATGGGTAAAGGAATTAACACGGATACAAAAAAAGCCGATCAATGGGCCTATGGTTCTATCGCTCAATACATACAGATTCTCACAACTGATACTAATCCCCTCACCGTGTACGCTATGAACACAAGCACAGGATTTCACCCACCCCATCATGACACAGTGTATCGCAGCGATGATGCGGGTCTGATCTGGCGCGATACTTACTTCATGGACCCGCGTTTCAAACGCTACAACGTTGCTCCCAACTACGTTACCGCCTCCACGGGACAATCCTACAAGGGAGGCGATGCACCGTTCGGAGTTGCCATATGCAGCACCGACCCCAACCGGGTGATACTTGTAAGGAGCCAATGCTATGTCACACACAACGGCGGAGATACGTGGTTTAACGGTCATACTTATCCCGCTGCTGGCCAGGAGCCCAGACCTGGCTGTGAATGGGTATGCAACGGCCTGGTGGTCACTACTACATGGCATTACTATATAGATCCATTCGAAGCGAATCGGCATTACATTGCTTACACAGATATCGGCCTGGCGCGGTCCACCAACGACGGCAAGACGTGGATCTGGTGGGATAAGAACTCGTGGGCACCATGGAGGAACACCTGTTACGAGATTGCCTTCGACCCGGATATACCCGGTAAGATGTGGGGTGCGTTCTCCAATGTTCACGATATTCCCAACGACAATATCATTTCCGAACGTCACGGCCACGACCGTCCCGGCGGGGTGTGCATCTCACATGATTTCGGAGCTTCCTGGAAGCATGAGGCTCAGGGCATCCCGCTCAAACCGGTTACATCCATAGTAATTGATCCTGGAAGCCCAAAAAACTCCCGAATACTTTACGCCGGAGTGTTTATAGAAGGTGTGTACAAATCAAACGACGACGGTAAAACCTGGTTGCTGAAGAAAAAAGGCCTTGGCTACACACAGAACATGCGAATTTCCCGTGTGAGTCTGCACAACGACGGCACACTTTTTGCAATGGTATGCGCCAAACGTTCGGCGTATGGAAAGCCTCTAATGAGTGAGGGTGTAGGATTGTACCGATCCAGGGACGGGGCAGAGACCTGGGAGAAGGTTAATACATCCCAGCTTTTTTTGTACCCCAAGGACTTTTCAGTTCATCCGGATGACAGCAATCTCATTCTAATGGGCACCTGTGATTCGAGCCGGCAGGATGAGACCGGGGGATTGTATTACTCAGAAGATGGTGGAAAAAGATGGAGACGAATCGGCCGCAAAGCACGTCAGACCTTCGGCGGATACTTTCACCCGAAATACAATGGCTGGATATACATGACTCTAACCGAAGGAGCGCCTGGTGCCGGTCTGTGGCTCACACGAGACAATGGCTGGACATGGGAAGCCTTCGATGATCTACCGTTCTCGAATATTCAGAGAGTGGTTTTTGATCCATATAATGATGGCCTGATGTATATAACTACATTTGGAGGCAGCGTATGGCGGGGACCGATCATACCACATTAAAAAGTACAGCTATTCAGGAACGAGTTAGAATTATGTCCTCATTCTCAGCATTTATACCCCCATGATTTAAAATATTTCATATATTATAAAATCGCTCCATTTTAGGATTCTTTTCAAAGTATTTCTCTTTAAAGGTTTTATTTTTTTATCGCAATATTTATACCGGTAAAAGCGTCTATTTTCGTTACTTGAATCAATAAAATATGAACAATACTCTAAGTTGACGTAATACTCTATATTGACTATAATATTTCAAGATTACAAGACGAATGCCTTTGCAATGATAATAATGGATTTTAAGCCGGATTTTCTCGGAATATATATAATTCAAGATTTTAATCTACAGTTTGTTGAGTAGATATAATATGGCTTGTCTCTTTAGGTACATGTTGCCCCATAGACGTCTTTTATTGATGGTTGCTTGTATCGTTTTTATGCTTTGCAGGAACCAAGCCGCACGCGCCGAAGATATTGACGTCGCCCGCGAACAATTTAAGACCGGTGAATATAAAAAATGCCTTGAGTTAACGCGAAAAGCCATCGAAGACAGCACCTACAGAACCAGAAGACATTTGTGGATTCTGATGGTCGAATCGTTGATGGCACTGGGCCAATATGAAGAAGCAGCCAAGGAAGTTGATTTAGCCCTGCTTCGTTATCCGATGAGTTCTTGCTTATTAAAGCTTGGCCATAAGGCACACTTATACTGCGGCCAAACTGATCGTGCCTCCGAAATGCTTAAAAAAATCTACCGCTATGGAGGCTCGTTCAAAATAGAATTCTGGGACCCGCCAGACCTGGTAGCTCTCGGAGAAACGCTGCTGCTGCTTGGATCCGAGCCACGGATTATTCTCGAACAGCTTTTTAACCGTGCCTTAAGAATTGACCCAAACTGCCGTGAAGCCTATCTCGCCGCGGCAGCGCTGGCATTAGATAAGCAGGATTACGATCTGGCCGCCAGTCAGTATCGAAAAGCTCTCGAACGGTTCGGCGACGATCCGGACATGCATTTCGGTTTGGCTAAGGCATTTTACCATAGTGACAGGAATCTAATGATCAAATCATTAGATGCTGCTATTTTTATAAATCCAAACCATGTGCCTTCCTTATTGCTTCTGGCCGAACATCAAATCGATTGCGAAGACTATGCTTCCGCGGGTAAATTGCTTGATCATGCTTTGGCTGTTAATCCGTGGAACTCAGAGGCCTGGGCCTTGCGTGCGGTTATATCTCATCTGGATAATGACCCGAATGCAGTCAAGAGCTGCCGCACTAATGCGCTGAAATTTTGGCCGAAAAATCCAATAGTGGATTATCTGATCGGCAAAAAGTTATCTCAGAAATATCGTTTTGCAGAAGGAGCAGCATATCAGCGCCAGGCGTTGCAATTCGATCCTGGATATGTTGCAGCAAAGAGCCAGTTGGCCGAAGACCTGCTTCGTCTGGGTGATGAAACAAAAGGATGGGCTATGGCTGAGGAGGTTTACAAAGCCGACCAGTACAACGTCCTGGCTTACAATCTTGTCAATCTGCGCGATAACATGTCCAAATTTAAGACTCTCAACGCGGACGGATTCATCATTCGAATGGACGAGCTTGAAGAGGCTGTGTACGGCAAAAAGGTCTTGAAATTGTTACAGCAGGCCAAGTCCCAACTATGTCAAAAATATAGCTTTGAATTGAATGGCTCCGTTACATTAGAGTTGTTCCCTAATCAGCAGGATTTTGCCGTGCGCACCTTTGGCATGCCCGGCGGGGACGGTTTTCTCGGTGTATGTTTTGGCAATGTAATTACCGCAAACAGTCCCCGGGCTTCCAGAGCAATAAACTGGGAATCAACCTTGTGGCACGAGTTTTGTCATGTAGTAACACTCAATCTGACACACAACAAAATGCCGCGCTGGCTAAGTGAAGGGATTTCCGTATATGAGGAAAGACAGCGAAATCCAGCCTGTGGTCAACACATGAATTCGGAATATCGTAAAATGATCCTCGCAGGAGAGCTGGTACCGATTAGCAGGCTAAGCAGTGCATTTCTGAGTCCGCCTACACCGATGCACTTGCAGTTTGCCTACTATGAATCCTCACTTGTGGTGGAATTTCTTGTCGATAAGTTTGGTCTTGAATCCCTGAAAGACATTCTTGCGGACTTGGCCAAAGGCGAAGAGATCAACGCCGTCATCTCCAGGAGGATGGCTCCGATCGAGAAAATCGAAAAGCAATTTGAGGCCTTTGCTCGAAAGCAAGCCGAGGATTTGGCAAACAATATTGACTGGGCTGAGCCGGAGAAGGGGCAAGTCGATCCTTCTGAGCCGGAGGCACTGGCAGATTGGCTGCAAAAGCACCCAAACAGCTTTTGGGCACTGACACTGCGCGCCAACCAGCTTATGGATGAAGAAAACTGGCAGCAGGCACAAATACCGCTCAAGAAGTTGATCTCTCTTTATCCCAACTATACCGGCGAAGGAAATGCTTATAGTCTTCTTGCACAGATATATCGCAAACTCAACGAGATCGAACAGGAACGCCTGACGCTCAACAAGTTAGCTATTGTCTCAGATAATGCAGTGGAGGCTTATGGGCGCCTCATGGAAATCGCTATGGAGCAAAAGGACTGGCCTGCGATCATTGAAAATGGAAACAAATATATGGCGGTCTATCCCATGCTGGGAACGGTTCATTGGCAGATGGGCCGGGCAAATGAAGAACTCGGTCACAACGAAGAGGCTATTGATTCTTACAGACGTCTGCTTTTGCTGGATCCCGCGGATCCGGCGGATATCAACTATCGCCTGGCTAAGTTGTTTCAGGATCGGGACCCGGGTGCTGCAAAGCGATATGTGCTTGAGGCCCTGGCGGATGCGCCGCGTTTTCGCCAGGCACATCGTTTATTGTTGAAAATCATAAGCGATACCCACTCCGATTCATCGGGTTCCAAGTCCACACCAAATAATCAGGATGATCTTTCGGCAACTCAGGAGGACACTCCATGACAAAAGCAAAGTGGTTTTTTATTCTGTTCATGGTGGCGTGTGCTGGTGTGAGCCTGGTGTTCGCACAGAGATATTACAATCGACGAGATTCCGGTCGAAGGGGTGTGCCTGACTGGGAATCCGATAGGGAATATTCTCATGATGTCTTCACGTTTGTACGAATTCGATATTCGTCCGGATACGGTGGACGGCGTTCGAGAGGAGGATGGGGCCGCGGCTCTCGTGGCGGCAGTTGGGCAACGGACTATCCCGACAGCGATTTAAACTTCTCTTTCCGCCTTCATCAATTGACTTCGATGGAAGTTAATCCTGACGGATTGGTACTCGAACTGACGGATCCGAAACTCTTAGATTACCCTTTCATCTACATTGTTGAGCCGGGCAGCCTGGTCTTCAGTGAAGAGGAAGTAAAGATTCTCCGTAACTACCTCTTGAACGGCGGGTTTCTTATGGTTGATGATTTTTGGGGTGAAGATGAGTGGTATAATTTATATTATGAGATGAAACGAGTTTTTCCCGATCGTGAACCGATTGAATTGAGGCTGGACCATCCGATATTCCATGCCGTATTTGATCTCAAGGAAAAGCCGCAAATTCCCAGTATCGGCGTTGCTATACAAGGTCGTGATTATGGTATCACCTGGGAGCGGCCAGACGCACAAACTCCTCATTACAAAGCCATCTATGACGATAAAGGCAGAATGATGGTCATTATCTGTCATAACACCGACTTAGGTGACGGCTGGGAACGAGAAGGGGAGGATGAGTGGTATTTTCGGGAGTTTTCAGAAAAGAAGGCATACCCGCTGGGGATCAATATAGTCTTTTACGCAATGACACATTGAAAGGAACATGACTTTGGCGACTAAAACTTATGAATATGAACGATGGGCTGTAGAACAAATCGGCAGAGCGCGGCAGCGTATTGGCGCTGAGCTATCAAAGGTTATCATCGGCCAGGAAAATGTTATAGAGCATCTTTTGATAGCGGTTCTTGCCGGTGGGCACTGTTTGATTACCGGAGCGCCGGGTCTGGCCAAGACATTATTAGTCAAATCGCTCGCACAACTGTTTAACTTAAAGTTTCAGCGTATTCAGTTTACTCCGGACCTTATGCCCGCCGACATCACCGGAACTGAAATTCTTCAGCAGGCCGATGGAGAAAGAAAGATGGTTTTCATAAAGGGGCCGATCTTTGCAAATATAATTCTTGCAGACGAGATTAACCGCACGCCTCCGAAAACACAGGCAGCCCTGCTTGAGGCAATGCAGGAATACCATGTAACCGCTGCCGGCGTATGCCATTCGCTCGTCGAGCCGTTCTTTGTCTTTGCGACACAAAATCCTATCGAAATGGAAGGCACATATCCACTGCCGGAAGCGCAGCTCGACCGGTTTATGTTCAATGTCTGGATCGATTACCTTCCGGAAGACGACGAAGTTGAGGTTGTTCGCCAGACTACCACCGCTGAGCCCGAACCTATAAAGCAGGTGTTCACCGGGGAAGACTTACAGCAGTTTCACGGCGTGGTTCGCAAGGTTCCTGTGGCAGAGGATGTCGTGCGTTACTCTGTGAGAATTGCAGCAGCATCTCGTCCGAGTCCTGATAATTCACTTGATTTTATCAATGAGTGGGTCACATGGGGGGCCGGATTGCGTGCATCGCAATATATGG
>CAZIAN010000156.1:0-9827 GCA_964537355.1 uncultured Pirellulales bacterium
GATATTGCCGCTTAGCCAGACCTCCATCATCCCTCGTCCCTCGTCCCTCGTAGCTTTGAGTAGGTGGGCGGTAAGGGCGGTTGTTGTGCTCTTGCCGTTGGCACCGGTAATGCCGACTATTTGTGCAGGGCACAATTCGAAAAAGATGTTTATCTGAGAGGTAATAAATGTATTATTCCGGCGGGCAATTTCCAGAAATTCATTATCATCCGGGACCGCTGGATTAGCTATTATAATATCGGCCTGCCTGAAATCATCAGGGTCGTGTGAGCCGAGATGGAATTCTATATCAGAAAATTCTTTGAGCTTGTCGATAGAATCATTTAGCTTTTCGGCAGGGGCTGAATCCGTAACTGTAACTTTAGCGCCTGCCCTTGCGGCGAATTCGGCGCAATCAACACCGCCACCGAAGCGGCCGAGGCCCATAATCAGTACTTTCTTACCTGCAAAATTATATCTGTCATCCGGCATATTTTTTAATTCCTGTCGATTGTCCTACGGCATTTTGAATCTAAATAGTGTAAGCCTCTCAGGAAAAGAGGACAAGAAAAATCAGGCTTTGGAAGCCTTGTATATACATACGATCCCAAACGTCAAGGGAGCCGCGATTACATCCGAGAAGCCGGCCTTTCGCATAAGAGCAGAGAAATCGTCCATGCCATAAAAATTTTCAACGCTTGTATTGAGATAACGATAGGCATTTTTATCGCCGGAGAGCAGACGGCCGAGCAGCGGCACAAAATTGCGCAGGTATAAAAGGTAGCATTTTCTGATTATTCGATTGGCAGGAAGGGAAAATTCCAATATCAATACCGTACCGCCCTGCTTCAGGAGGCGGTATATCTCGCTAAGAGTTTTGAAGGCGTCGGGGGTATTTCTTATCCCAAAACCCATCGTGACAACATCAAAGGACTCATCGGGCAAGCCGCTGTCGGCTGCATCAGAGCGAACCAGACTTACCCGGTCAGTGAGTTTATGTTTGGCGATTCTATCGCGGCATAAAGCCAGCATATTTTCAGATATGTCCAGCCCTACAGCTTCGGTAATATTAGGATTTCTACGGAGCAGTGAAATTAGCAAATCACCCGTGCCTGTTGCAAGGTCGAGAACTTTCAATTTTTTATTTTTGTTGACGGCCTTAGCGAGTTTTCGACGCCATAAAAAATCCCACCCGAAGGACAAGACGTGATTTAGAATCACGTAGTAAGGTGCTATGCTGTCAAACATCCGGCAAACAGCATTCCCCGACGAGTTGTTGACCGGTTTCGGATTGGGAAGATTTTGTTTCGAGGCTCGATTACTGCCGGAAATTTTCGACGCTGGTTTTGGGTCAGTCATATCAAACCTGCGGATGCCGTATTTCAATGCTTTGTTAATTCAGCATTTGAGGCGCAGATATTATTATGTCCGAATCAAAGCTTTGTCTGCATAGCGTTCGCCAAATCGACTTTCGCGTCAATGACGGCCTGCTCGATACATCTTTTCCAATCTTCGCCGAACTGGCTTTTATATTGCGGCTTTTCATAGGCATAGATAATCGAACGCGAGGCGTTAATTAAAGCTCCGGTGCCGTCCGTTTTACAGAACCTGACACAATCTGCAGCCTCAGCGCCCTGAGAGCCGTAACCCGGGACAAGGAACCAGACTTTATCATACTTTTGGCGCAGAGCAGCCGTTACCTGCGGAGCAGTACCGCCAACGACCATTCCAATGTTGCTGTAACCATTGCTACCGATTCGCTCATCTTTATTGGCGATTTGGCCGACGACGTCGGCAAGTTTTTCGTACATTGCCACACCGTTAGCATCTGTGAAGTCCTGAATAGCAGCCGCTGATGGATTGCTCGTACGAACCAGCACAAATACACCTTTGCCCTGCTTGTCGGCCATTGCCGCAAAAGGTTCGATACCGTCTGTTCCCGTGTATCCGTTGACGGTTATGGCATCGGGAGCAAGTGTGTCCTCGAGGCCGGCCAGCTCCGGATTTTCGAGATGAGCCGCGGCGTAGGCTTCTGCGGTATGTCCTATGTCGCCGCGTTTTACGTCACCGATTATTTCCAGGCCCAGATCATCAGCTTCGGAAATCAGGGAATAGTAAGTCTCAAGGCCTTCCCAGAGATACTTTTCAAAGAACGCAATGTTTATTTTCACGGCGGGAACCATCGGGGCAACAATTCGCATTGCCTGTGTGCAGAAATCTAAGATAGCATCGAGCGCGGCTGCGGCATCAGTCTCATCATTCATCTCGGGATGGTTTCTTATCTCGGATGGCAGCCTTGAGTAAACAGGGTCCAGGCCGACTATCAGAGAAGTTTTCTTGGTTTTCACGGCGTCACATAGACGGTCAGCAAAATGACTTGCCATTTTTTTTAATCCTCATAAAACAGAAAATTCTTTTATTACACATTTGAACCACTATAATCTTCCGAATGGATTTGAGCAAGACAGAAATGCAAAGAACGGAAACAGATTTGCAAATTCGCAAAAAAGCGAGGAGCAACAAATTGATCCGCTGGCTTATGGTCGATATAGCGGTAGCGGCTCTTGTCTTTGTCGTGCTGTTGTACAGACCCGGCCGCTATCAGCCGCCTCATTCCGACAAGTACAGAAGCGGAGAAGTCAGTCCATACCTGACAAATGAATTATCACCTGCAATTTATAATGGTATTCAGCGTGTCGAGCCATTCGATGTTGTTATTACCCAGGAAGGATTAAACGATATAATTGCCCGTGGCAACTGGCCGATGGAGTCCGAGGGTATCCTGCTTTATGCACCGGCGGCACTGTTTATCCCGGGCAGGCTCGTGCTTATGGGAACGGCGGCCGCAAAAGGCGTGGAATTTGTGGTAACCATAGAGCTGGAACCGAAAATCGATGAAAAGGGTCTTTTGAATCTGCAGATAGCGAAGCTGAAAATCGGGGCTATGAATATTACACCTCTTGCTAAAATAATAGCCAAAAAAATGTACATGCAGAAGATTTCCGGTATAGAACTTGATTCAAATGCTATACAAACAAAAATAGCTGCTTCATTACTGACTGATGTGCCTTTCGAGCCTGTTTTCAGTATTGACGATACGAAAAAGGTACGAATTGAAAAAATTACCATCGAAAATGAGAAATTATTGGCTCATCTTGTCCCGGTATCGTAACAAATCCGATCTTTATTACCCAATAATTCGATGCAAACGGAGTTTTTCGAACTAATAACTGCTATTTTATTCGCTATCCGGCACTTTGGGTAACTTAGCCTCATCTTTGTCTGCTTCTGGTTCGGATTAAAAAATATACAAATTCGACAAAAATATTATTGCCATTGACGGATTTGACGATTATTATAAGGACTTTGGTTATAAGTATTAACAGCTACCAAAGCTAAACATTGAATTTAGAGGCTTTAAAATGGTTTTAACAGGATTAGCAAAAAGTGCTAAGTAGGCAAACAACATTTGGCCTGCACGGATGCATTTCTGCGCATGATGGTGGCTTGGAAATCGGTTTTCTGCTTCAATGTCGGAAAACGACTGAGGTTTTTCAGTATCGGAGGCAGATGATGTAGAGTAAAGTAAAACTACAACCTCTGTTCGTTTTGCGTGCCGGGGAAACCTGTTTTACAAGGTTCCGGCTATTGAACTGGAAACGTGGATAGTTTCCTTTTTTTTTTGTCCGAGATCATAAGCAGGTTTTCGGGCCGGGAAAAAAACAATAAATCTGTGCTGTATTAAAGAGAAAAGACAATGAGTCAGGAATTGCTAAGAATAGTGGAAAATATTGCCCGCGATAAAAATATCGATAAGGAATCCATATTTGTGGACCTTGAAGAAGCAATGGTTTCGGCTGCGAGGAAGCACTTCGGCGAGCCGGAAAGCAATATAGTAGTAAATATCGACCGAAGCAACGGTCAGATCACCGCATCTAAAGACGACGAGGTAATCGATATCAAACGTCTCGGCCGAATCCCGGCACAGACAGCAAAACAGGTGATGATACAGAAGATACGAGCTGATGAAAGAGACAGTATCTATGCCGAGTTCGTTCAACGTAAGGGCGAAATCATAAGCGGCACAGTCGTAAGATATGAAAGCGGAACGGTTATCGTTAATCTGGACCGGTGGACGGAAGCCTTTATGCCAAAAGGCGAGCAGATAATGGGCCAGACGCACCGTGTAAGCGAGAGAATCCGATGCCTGATTCTCGATGTCAAAGAAACCTCTAATCAGGTCAAAATCATTCTTTCCAGGACTCACCCTGATTTTATTCGGCGATTGTTCGAGTTAGAGGTACCGGAGATTAATGAAAAAATCATCGAAATAAGAGCATTGGCCCGAGAGGCAAGCTATCGAACCAAGGTAGCAGTTATTTCATTTGATGAGAAGGTTGACCCGGTCGGTGCCTGTGTTGGTGTTCGCGGCAGCAGGATAAAGAATATAGTTGATGAGCTTGGTGGAGAAAAAATAGATATTGTCCGCTGGAATGAATCGTCACAGGTTCTGGTAGCGAATGCATTGATGCCGGCAAAAGTAAGCGAAATCGCCCTGTGTTTTGAATTAGGAAGAGCAACGGTTGTTGTGGATGAAGACCAGCTCAGCCTTGCGATCGGCAAGCACGGTCAAAATGTCCGGTTGGCCGCCAGATTAACCGGCTGGGATATCGACATACTAACGCCGGAAGAATATAACCTTGGCATCGAAAGATTGACAAACTGTATTAAGACAGTGGAAGGCGCCGATGATACCATAGTTGATAAGCTGATAGCATTAGGGATCATATCCATTGGAGACCTTGATGATGTTGGGGTCGAACCACTGGTTAATGAATTAAAGATTAGCGCAGAAATCGCCGGTAAATTGATTGCAGCGATTCCCAAAGAAATCGAACGTCTGGATACGGAATCGAAAAAGGAAGAGATTGAGAAGCAATTAAGCCAACAGATAAAAACATCTGAGAATAAAGAATAGATATATCTCGATCGAGATATGATGTATTAAAGTAAGGCTAAAATTGGAGATTTATATTTGGCCAGTACAAGAGTTTACATTTTAGCCAAGGAGCTTGGAATAAAAAGCTCTGCGATTGTGAAGAAATGCCAGGATGAGGGTCTGGATGTAAAGAACCATATGTCAGTGCTCTCTGCCGGCCTGGCTGCCACTATTCGGGAATGGTTCAGCGAAGGCGAAAATGTTACAACGGTTGAGACTTCTGAGAAGGTGGATCTGGAAAAGGTCCGAATCAAAAAGAAGAAGAAAAAAACACCACAACCAGCAGAAGAGAAAACAGAAGTTAAAAAAGCCAAATCAACGAAACCTCCAGTCAAGCGAACCAAGGTGGTAGCCGAAACAACCATCGCAACAGAAACTGAAACACAAACTGAACCTGAAAAAATCGAAATTGCCGATAAAGAGGACCCTTCGACAGCTCCTGTTGAACAGGAAATCGCTGTAACTACAGCAGAAGAGCCTCCCCCTGCCGAAATAAAGATAATCGAACCACCGCCAGAGCCGGAACCGATATTACCTGCCGGACCGATGTTGGAGAAACCTGAGCCTGCCAAGCTAAGCGGGCCAAAGGTTGTTCGAGTAGAAGCACCGGAGCCGGTACGAAGACGACCCAAACCTCCCAAACCGAAAGCCAGATATGATGCGCCTGTAACCGAACCATTGATGTACAGTCAAAATAAAGAGGGAGAATCGGCCTTATCAACCAGCAAGGACAAAAAAGCCGCCCCAAAACGGCAAAAAGAAAGAACTCATGGGCGAAGACGAGACGGTCGAGAATTGGAAACGGCAAAGAAGCCCAAAGCCGGCAGCAGATGGCGACAAAGAGATATTGAAGAAAGGCAAGCCCGCCTTGACGCGGCCGGTGGTGAGGGCCTGCGTTTAAGACCGACGCGTAAAATCGCTTCAAAGTCCAAACAGAAAGCCGCAGGACCTGTCAGGCCGCAAAAAGCCACTATAAGCGAACCAATCACAGTAAAAGATCTTTCAGCGGCCATGGCTGTTAAAGCAACGGAGATCATCCAAAAGTTAATGCAGCAGGGTGTAATGGCAAACGCCAATCAGGTGATAAGCAATGAGGTTGCCGAAATGATTGCTCTGGAGTTTGACACCGAGCTGATTGTGGAACGCAAAAGCACCCTGGAAGAACAGATAAAGAAGGAATTCGAAGAGCGACCGAGAAACAATCTCCAGAAACGCGCAGTTGTCGCCGCTATGCTCGGACACGTTGATCATGGCAAAACCAGCTTGTTGGACAAAATCCGTTCAACACACATAGCATCCGGTGAAGCAGGCGGCATTACCCAGCATATCGGGGCATCTGAAGTTACCTGGGACGATAAAAAAGTGACATTTCTCGATACGCCGGGTCACGAGGCTTTTACGGCAATGCGTGCCAGAGGAGCTAATATGACTGACGTTGTGGTGCTGGTGCTCGCGGCTGATGATGGAGTAATGCCGCAGACAGTCGAGGCGATAGCACACAGCAAGGCTGCGGGAGTTCCGATTATTGTTGCATTGAATAAAATAGATTTGCCCGGGTGTGATATAAATCGAATCTATTCCAGCTTATCCGAGCAGGAGCTGACACCTGCTGAATGGGGAGGCGAAACGGAAGTCGTCAAAACCAGCGCAATAACGGGCGAGGGCATAGATGACTTGCTCGAATCCCTGGATTACGTGGCGGAACTACTGGAGCTTAAGGCCGATGCTACAATTCCCGCCACAGGATGGGTAATCGAAGCCAAAATGTCGGCGAAACGCGGGCCGGTGGCGACACTTCTAATCAAGGAAGGTCGCCTGAAGAAAGGTGATGCGGTATTAGCCGGTGATACCTACGGCAGAGTAAAAATGTTGAAAAACAGCTACGGCAAAACCATAAGGACAGGCACAAGCTCTATGCCGGTGGAGATAACGGGCCTTAGTGGTGTTCCCCAGGCCGGTGATAGATTTTACTGTCTTAACGACATCAACAAGGCCAAAGCCGCCGCCGAAGAGAACCAAATACGCTCAAGAGAGAATTCTTTGGCGGAACGGACACAGGTAACATTAGACAATTTATTCAGCCAAATAGATGCCGGCAAAACAGAAACATTAAACCTTATCATTCGGGCCGACGTTCAGGGCTCTGTGGATGTGTTGAAAAAATATTTATCAGAGCTGAGCGTCGAGGAAGTAAAGATTAATATTCTACATGCCGCTCCGGGTGGCATTACAGAAGGCGATGTTGTGCTTGCTGAGGCTTCGAATGCCATTATCATCGGCTTCAATGTTGTCCCCGAAGAATATGCAGCCAAGATAGCGGAATCAAAAGGAGTTGAGATAAGGCTGTACAATGTCATCTACCGTATAACCGAAGATTTACAGAAATCAATGGTTGGAATGCTTGAGCCTGAAGAGACAGAAAAGGCTATCGGCAGGGCTACGGTTAGAAATACATTTAAGATATCCCGAATTGGTACGATTGCCGGCTGCTACGTCAGCAGCGGACACGTAAGCAAGAACGCAAAGATGAGGTTGATACGCGACAACATCGTGCTTAAAGACAATCTCAGTGTAGATTCGCTCAAGCATTTCAAGGATGACGCCCGCGAAGTAAAGACAGGGTTTGAGTGTGGTATTAAGATAGTTGGATTCGACGATGTAAAAATCGATGACGTTCTTGAGTTCTATGAAATAGTGAAAGTGGCCAGAACCCTTTCGTCTTGAGGCGGTTCTCGGAAATTATGGCAACTCGAAGGCAGGAGAAAGTAGCTCGTGTGGTAAAAGAGGCCGTCAGTGACGCTATTGCTCATCGTCTTAGTGATCCCCGCATTGAAGGCTTCGTGAGCGTTACTCGAGTTGAAATGTCACCTGATTTGCGCAATGCCAATGTGTATTTAAGCATTTTCGGCAAGGATGAAATATCTCAGAGCAAGACTTTTACGGCAATAACACACGCAAAAAACCGGATACAATCTATGGTAGCCGGCAATTTACAGAGCAAATTCTGCCCTGTATTGCATATTTACAGGGATGAGATATTTAAAAAAACGTTAGAGACTTTGAACCTGATAGACAAGGCCGTCAGTGAGCTGGAAGAAGAAGACCACGAAGAAGATTTGAACAACGAAGAAATATAAGGTGAAATCCAGGCGTGCCGCCAGATGTACCCTTGAATTTCGAAGGGCAAAAATTGCCGCTGAGAAAATTGAGGGTGTGATATTAAAATTTTTTACACCATCGGCAAGAGGCTGATATGAAAAACAGCAAAGATTATTCCAGGAAAATACAAAAACTACACGGCTCATTGTGCCGGAAATATCCGAAAGTTCAAAAAGTTACCCACGATGATCCTACGGATGCAATTGTTTATGGTATCATTTGCTCCATGTTGGACGAGAAGGCAACAGAAACCGCAATTAAGCAGTTCTCTGATTATTTCATTGACCTGAACGATTTGCGTGTTTCCCGGATAGAAGAAATTGTTGAAATGTTAGGCGAGGACACACCTGTTACAAGAGAGGTGGCCTCGACAATCACTACTGTTCTGCGAGCCATATTCAACGAATATCACAAAGTAAGCTTAGAGGGGTTAAAGAAAGCAGGCAAACGTCCGGCTCGACAGGTTCTCGAGAAGCTGGAAGGTACCGACCGTTTTGTCGTCGATTATTGCATGCTGACTTCTCTGCAAGGCCATGCCATACCGCTTACCGAAGGAATGATAGCATATCTCAAAGACAAGGGATTAGTCTATCCCGACGCAACCGAACAGGAAATAGGAGGCTTTTTGGCCAAGCAGATATCAGCCAAAAAGGGGTACGAATTTTATGCCATCCTGCGGCGTGAAAGCGAGGCACACAGCAGCAAAACGAAGAAAAAAACCAAAACTGCTTCTGCAAAAAAGAAGACAACTCAAAGAGCAAAGAAAAAAACAACAAAAACAAAGAAAGTGACCAGGACAAAAAAGAGGAAAAAATAAGAATAATATTATGTCAGATCAGCTATTAAAATTAGGTATTCCCGCAGGCAGTTTACTAAAAGCAACGATCGAGCTTTTTGATAAAGCCGGATTCCACATTTCTGATTCCAAAAGGAGCTATTTGCCGCGTATAGATGATGAACAAATCCGGCTTATCATGCTGCGAGCGCAGGAGATGGGCAGATATGTGGCCGACGGTGTTATCGACGCCGGCATTACAGGGTACGACTGGATAAAGGAAAACAACTGTGATGTAGTGGATATATGTCAGCTCGCCTACAGCAAAGCCACAAGCAATCCGGCCAAGTGGGTATTGGCTGTTCCCAGCGAATCAGAGGTTAAAAGCGCAAAGGATTTAGCCGGCGGTATCATCGCAACCGAGTTGGTCAACGTAACGAAAAAATATTTCGCTGATCAGGATGTCAAAGTAAAAGTTGAATTCAGTTGGGGCGCTACCGAGGTAAAAGCCCGGCTGGTCGATGCAATTGTAGAGCTTACAGAGACAGGAACATCGCTGCGGGCAAACAACCTGCGAATAATAGATACCGTTATTACCTCCACGACAAGGTTCATCGCAAATAAGCAGGCATGGAAAGATAAATTCAAACGTGAAAAGGTGGAAAATATCTCGATACTGCTTAACGCCGCAATCGAAGCCCGAAGTAAAGTTGGGCTTAAGATGAATATTAAGAAAGGCAACTTAGAGTCGATATTGAAGATTTTGCCCGCTGAAAAAAGCCCGACTATATCATCTCTGGCCGATGCGGATTTTGTGGCGATAGAAGTTATTATCGACGACAAAATTGAACGGACATTAGTACCGGCATTGAAACGGGCCGGAGCATCGGGAATAATCACCTATCCTCTGAATAA
>CAZIAN010000157.1:0-9821 GCA_964537355.1 uncultured Pirellulales bacterium
ATGCCGTATGGCTGGATGGGACAGACTTAGCTGCGCAGAATACATTGTTCTGCGGCCCGGATACTTATAAAGAACTTTATCTGCCGTACAGCAGGAAGCTTAATGACTGGATTCACACTCACACTAAATGGAAGACAATGAAACACTGCTGCGGAGGTTGTGAGCCTTTGATTGAGGGATTCATAGAGGCGGGCTTCGATATACTCAATCCAATCCAGACTTCTGCCCAGGGTATGGAACCCCAGCATTTGGTTGATAAATACGGCGGCAGGATAATTTTCTGGGGCGGCGGTGTGGATACTCAACAGGTGCTGCCGTTCGGCGAGCCCGAAGAGGTACGCCGGCAGGTTGCCGAGCGGGTCAAGATATTCAATGCCAAAAATGGTTTTGTATTCAGCACTATCCACAATATTCAGTGCAATACGCCGGTCGAAAACGTATTAGCGATGTTCGAGGCGCTGGGAAGAAAAGTAAAAAAATAAAAACAGAATATCGGAGAAAGGGATTAGAAATGTTTAGAAACTTGTCCAGACAGGGATTAGTTCTTGTTTTTGTGATGTTATTTGTATGTGGCTTACTTTTAGGAGAAAGTAGAACTGCTGTAAAAGATATCGGCGGCAGACAAATCATCAATTTGGATGGTATGTGGGAGATTGCGCAAGGCTCGATGGATTCAATGCCGGACAGCTTCCGGCATAAGGTGCCTGTGCCGGGTCTTGTAGATATGGCAAAGCCGGCTTTCGATGAAGTCGGTAAGAAGAGTGAAAAACGTCAGGCATTCTGGTATCGGCGTACCTTCACTGTCAAAGGCAAGATTCCGGATGTTGCAATATTAAAGATTCACAAGGCAAAGTACGGAACGAAGGTGTTTCTTAACAGTGAGTTGGCGGGTGAGCATCTGCCGTGCTTTACGCCGGCCCTTCTGGATGTGAAGAAATTTCTTAAGGGTTCAGGCGGAGAAAATGAACTAATCGTGCGAGTTGGCGCCGACCGAGAGAGTATGCCGAAAGATATGCCGGGAGGCTGGGACTTCGAGAAGTACCTGTATATCCCCGGCATATATGATTCGGTTGAGCTGATTCTTACCGGTGCGCCTTATATTTCTAATGTGCAGGTAGCTCCGCAGCTTGAAGACAATACAGTTCGCATTGAATCACTCATCCAAAACCCGACACTTAAAGGCAAGGTCGAAATTAATATTAGAGTGCGCGAATTGAAAAGCCAAAGAACTCATTGTTTTACTGAGTCTATACTGACAAGAGTCAAAGATACTCTTGAATTTCCTTTCGATTTAGAGCTTCCTATGGGTGATTATAAACTCTGGTCGCCGGAGGATCCGTTCCTTTATGAGGTGGAATTGGATATCGGCACAGATACTGTAAAGACTCGGTTCGGGATGCGGTCGTTTCGGTTTGATAAGGCAAGCGGCCGGGCTGTTTTGAACGGCAGGCCATATATTATGCGCGGTACGAATGTTTGCGCATATCGTTTCTTTGAGGATGCAGAGCGGGGCGACAAGCCCTGGAGAAGAGAGTGGGTCCGCCGGCTTCATCGCAAGTTCAAGAGTATGAACTGGAATTCGATTCGCTACTGTATCGGTTTTCCGCCGGAGATATGGTATGAAATCGCAGATGAAGAAGGCTTTTTGATACAAGACGAATTTCCCATCTGGCTGCTCAGCAAAGCGCCGGAAAATCCCAAGAGCGAGAAGATAATTCCGGAATATACCGAGTGGATGCGCGAGCGGTGGAACCATGCGTGTGTTGTCATCTGGGATGCGCAGAATGAGAGCGTAACCGAAGAAACAGGCAAAGCTCTAAGCGCAGTACGTCATCTGGATTTGTCCAATCGGCCGTGGGATAACGGCTGGGCGGCACCTGAGAGCGGTACCGACTATCTTGAATCTCATCCGTATCTTTTCAGCAGTGTTCAATGGGGTAGAAAGGCTTTTCATTTATCAGATTTGGCCAATACGTCCGGCAGGCCCCGGGTGAGGGATGCCCAGAAAGATTTTAAGCTTCCAATTATAATCAATGAGTATGCGTGGTTGTGGCTTAATCGTGACGGCACGACAACATGCTTAACAAATAAGGTGTATGACAGTTTGCTTGGGCCCAATTCGACCACGGAACAGAGGCGATTGCTTTATGCTCGTTATCTGGCGGCACTTACCGAATTCTGGCGTGGCCATCGTGAATGTGCCGGCGTGCTGCACTTCTGCGGATTGGGGTATTCCCGGGCCGGTGACAAGCCGAGGCCTGAGGGCGGCGCGACCAGCGACCACTTTATCGACCTGGAAAAACTCACTTTTGAGCCGAACTTCGAGCGGTATGTCCGTGACGCTTTTTCTCCCGTGGGATTGATGATTGATTTCTGGGATGAGGAGATTTCCGGCGGGGCTGAGCGGCCGTTAAAGGTGTTTGTCATAAATGACCTGCATGAGGAATGGAAGGGAACTGTTAGCCTGCGGATTGTTCGTGGAAGCAGTACCGTTAGCGAGCAAACAAAGGATTGTACAGTTAGCCCTCTTGGAAGAGAGATATTGACATTCGAACAGAAGTTTCCGCAGCAGGCTGGAGAGTATCAGATTATCGGGGAATTGATTAAGGTTGATGGTGCTGTCGTTCGCAGCCTGCGAGACTTTAAGATAGTATCAGCGGGCAATTAATGTTGAATTTATCAACATAACTTTGGAGGACTGAAAAATGAGCACGAACAAAAGTACACGTCGTGATTTCCTTAAAGCGATGGGATTATGCGCATCAGGAGTTGCAGTTTCCGGGTGCGGCGCCTCGGCCATACGTACTGGGTATAGAGCACCTGCCGAAAAACCTAACATCCTCTGGATTACGTGCGAAGACCTCAGCAGTCCTTACTTAGGCTGTTATGGTGACATTTTCGCCAAGACGCCGAATTTAGACAGGCTGGCCCAGCAAAGCGTGCTATATACAAAAGCCTTTTCTACCGCTCCGGTATGTTCGCCTTGCCGTTCATGCCTGATAACCGGTGTTTATGCAACTTCCACGGGCACTCAGCATCTGCGTTCGGAAGTGAAATTGCCGAAGGAGATAAAGTGTTTTCCGGAATATCTTCGGGAGGCAGGCTATTATTGCTCGAACAATTATAAAAAGGATTATAACTTCAAGGATGTAAATGTATGGGACGAATCGAGCCATACCGCTCATTGGCGGAAGCGCAAACCCGGTCAGCCGTTTTTCAGTGTGTTCAACTTTACCTCTACGCATCAGGGAGAGATTAACGGATCTGATGAGGAGTTCTATGATAAGTACACATCGAAGCTTAAGCCCCAAGAACGCCATGACGGCGAAAAAATTCCTCTTCCGCCATACTATCCTGATACTCCGTTGGTGCGGAAAATATGGGCCCGTTATTACAACCTGATTACTTTTATGGACAAGGAGGTCGGCGATTTGCTCGGTCAGCTTAAAGCCGATGGTTTGGCTGATAATACGATAGTGTTCTTTTTCTCAGACCACGGCCTTGGACTTCCTCGATTTAAGAGAACACTTTATGATTCCGGCCTGAGTGTTCCTTTGATAATTCATTTTGGCCGGCGGTATCAACACCAATCGCCACAGAGGGCAGGCAGGGGGACCGACAGGCTGGTTAGCTTCGTCGATTTCGCTCCGACTGTGCTGAGTCTGGTCGGGTTACCAATTCCCAATTATATGCAGGGTAATGCGTTCCTTGGCGCTATGGCGGGGCCTTCGCGGGAATATATTTTCGGGGCATCCAGCCGGGTGGATGAGGCCTATGAGATGTCACGCTGTGTGCGCGATAAGCGATACAAGTATATTCGCAATTATATGCCACATTTACCTTATATACAGCCGAGCGAATATCCGGACAGGGCCGAGATTATGCAGGAGCTGCGCAGGGCTGTTGCCGAAGAAAACCTCACGAGTGTGCAAAAACTGCTCTGGGCACCGACCAAACCGCTTGAGGAGCTTTATGACACATTGGCCGACCGGTATGAAATAAACAACCTGGCTGAAATGCCCCAAGCCCGCAAGATTCTTGAAAGGATGCGCAGAGTGCACCGTAGTTGGATGGTCGAGACGCATGATACGGGGTTGCTGCCGGAGGCTGAGATGCATATTCGCTCGGAAGGTTCGACGCCGTACGAGATGGCGCAGCAAATCAGTAAATATCCTCAATTGCGCATTCTGGATGCGGCGGATTTGGTTGGCAGAGGGCCGAGTAATATTCCGAAGCTGATAAGGTTGTCGAGCAGCTCGGACAGTGCAGTACGCTACTGGTCTATTGTCGCTTTGAGTGTTCTCGGTTCGGGGGCACCGCAAACGGTAAAGTCGCTGAACAACCGGCTGGGAGATTCGAGCCCGAACGTGCGGTTTGCAGCGGCCGGTGCATTGTGCAAGCTGGGGCTATGTGAAAATGCTTTGGGCGTGTTAGCTGAAGGTCTGGAAGAGCCGCGGGAGGAAAGTGTCTTGTTCGCCGCTCGCGAGATTCAGTTTCTTGGCAGCAGAGCCCGCCCAATTGTTCAGCAGATGAAAGATACCCGTCAACGTTACACAAATACAGATGGGACGCCAATAAATAACAATCATGCGATGTTTATCGACTGGGCTCTTAAGAATGCCCTGGAGAATTGCGGAGAATAATCGAATTATCACATTGTAAAAATGAATATTATGAAGGATACGCTTATCAATGAAGAAAAAGGCAGCGTTGTTTATGTAATGCTCGTATGTATGGTCGCTGCACTGGGGGGGCTTTTATTCGGCTATGATACGGGAGTGATTAACGGCGCGATAGGGCCCTTAAAAATGCACTTTAGTCTTGATGCGAACTGGGCGGGCTGGGCAACGGGCTGTGCCCTGGTCGGCTGTGCCATCGGGGCCGCTGCTGCCGGTGTACTCAGCGACTGGCTTGGCCGGAAGAAGGTGCTTATTGTTTCTGCGATTTTATTTTTCATATCGGCGGTTGGGACCGCACTGCCGAAAAATATTACGGCTTTCATTATTTTCCGGATAATCGGCGGGCTGGGAGTTGGGGCGGCGTCGATGTCTTCACCTATGTATATTGCGGAGATAAGCCCTGCGAGGATTCGCGGGCGGATGGTATCGGTCAATCAGTTTGCGATTGTAAGCGGTTTTCTGGTTGTCTATTTTGTGAATTATTTTATCGCTCTTCAGGGCGATGAGATGTGGAATGTACAAACGGGCTGGCGGTGGATGTTCGGTTCTGAATCGCTGCCGGCGGTGTTGCTGCTGGTGCTGCTTTTCTTTGTGCCGGAGAGCCCCCGGTGGCTTACCAAACAAAAGCGCAGTGACGAGGCGCTGGAAATTCTTACCCGCGTTGACGGTGCTCAATATGCTCAAGCCGAGCTGTTTGAAATCAAGGATGCCATTGCCCACGAGAGCGGTTCGATAAAACAACTGTTTCAGCCGGGGATGAAGATTGTGTTGGTCATCGGTATCGTGTTAGCGGTTTTGCAGCAGGTTACGGGTATTAATGTGTTCCTTTATTTCGGGACTGAGATTTTCAAAAAGATGGGGTCTGAAACCAATGCCGCTCTTCTTCAAACCGTAGTGGTCGGCGTGGTGAATCTGAGCTTTACTATTATAGCCATCTGGACGGTGGACAAAGTGGGCCGAAAGCCTTTAATGATTATAGGTTCGGCGGGGATGGGGCTTTCGCTGTTGGGTATGGGCTTGATGGCATACTTCCAGCAAACGGATTTATGGGTTCTGCTTTTCATACTCGGTTATATAGCCTGTTTTGCGCTTTCGGTCGGGCCTGTAACCTGGGTTATCCTGTCTGAGATATTCCCGACGCGTATCCGCGGGCGGGCAATGGCCATTGCCACGGTGTGCCTGTGGGTTGCGAATTACTTTGTTTCTCAGACTTTTCCTATGATGGACGAAAATACCTGGCTGCTCGATAAGTTTCATCATGCCTTTCCGTTCTGGGTGTATGGAGTTTTCTGCGTTGTTCTGGTTGCTTTTGTCTGTCGGTATGTGCCGGAGACCAAGGGCAAAACATTGGAAGAGATAGAAAAACACTGGATGAATTTATAGTATAGCAGGATTTAAGATGAATTTTCCGAAACAAATGACAGTTCAGAGCCACACGATACCTATTGTGCCGCGGTATGCCGAAACCGACAAGGCCGGAGTGATTCACCACAGTGTCTATCCTGTTTGGTTTGAAATGGGGCGAACGGAGCTGTTGCGGGCCAATGGTATTGCATACAGAGACCTCGAACAATCAGGGGTATTCTTCGTAGTAGCCAGGTTGTGTATAAAATACCGCCAGCCTGCGATGTATGACCAGGAGCTGCAACTGGAAACAAATTGCACAGCGGTTACTGCCGGAAAAGTTGAGCACAGCTACAGGCTCACTCGCAGCAATGATGGTGTACTGCTTGCAGAGGGCACGACCGTTTTGGCTCATGTTAACGCTGAGGGCAAGATTCACCGAATACCTGAGTTCATGTATCCGGCCAAGACCGATTAAATTTCGGGTAATGGGATAAAAAAGAGAAAAATTTAGTCGAGTGAGTTAAAAAAGCAATTCATTTGTTGGTTTTCAATTGACAATTCACGCCTGACAATTGACAATCCTTTTATGGCATCAGACAAAAAAGAAAACTGTGGTCTTTTTGGCATTTTTGGAGATTCCGATGCGGTTAATAAGACCTATTTCGGCCTGCACAGCCTTCAGCATCGCGGGCAGGAATCGGCGGGAATAGCCTCCAGTAATGGCGAAGTGATTCAATGCTATGCGGAAATGGGTATGGTCAGGAGGGTATTTCGTTCAAGCAGAGGCATTTTAGAAAAGCTTGCTAACCCAATAGCAATCGGTCATGTTCGATATTCAACGACAGGCTCAAGCACGGCCGTGAATTGTCAGCCGCTTTTGGCCGAGTACTCCCGCGGTCAGGTAGCGGTGGCGCATAACGGCAACCTTATCAACGCATCATTGCTGCGGGATGAATATGAGGCTCACGGCAGTATTTTTAAGTCCACAAACGATACAGAGGTAATTATTCATTTACTCGCCAAGCCGGGCCATTCCGGTAATCCCTACTATTTGGGACACGTATTGAATCATCTTCAAGGCGCATATAGCCTGCTGTTTTTATTTGCCGACCGTATTGAAGCAGCGCGGGACCCTTACGGAATCAGGCCTTTATCTATAGGCCAGACCGACAAGGGTGCTTACGTGGTTGCCAGTGAGACATGCGCCTTTGATGTTGTTGGCGCAAGGTTCGTTCGTGAAGTTGAGCCCGGTGAAATCGTTCGGCTGGATAAGAACGGGCTACACAGCAGTTTCTTCGTTAAGCGGGGCACTGTAACACCGGCCCACTGCATATTCGAGCACATCTACTTCGCCAAACAAAACAGCTACTTTTTCGGTGAAAATGTCCACGAGTTCAGAAAGAATCTCGGCAGGCAACTGGCCAAAGAGCATCCCGTCGATGCCGACGTGGTAATACCCGTGCCGGACTCGGGCACATCAGCGGCGATTGGGTATGCAGACCAAAGCAAAATCCCTTTCGATATGGGATTGGTCAGGAGCCATTATGTGGGCAGAACTTTTATCTCGCCGGATCAGAAATTAAGAGAGCTGGAGGTCAAGCTCAAGCTGGCTGTGATTAAAGAAATTGTTGATGGAAAACGGATTATTGTAGTTGATGACTCGATTGTCCGCGGCACTACGACCAGGGGCAAAATAAGGGCGTTGCGCCAAGCAGGGGCGAAAGAGATTCACATGCGTGTGAGCTGTCCTCCGGTCAGGTTTCCCTGTTTTTACGGTATTGATTTTCCAACCAGGGAGGAACTGCTGGCGAACGATCGTGATTTAGGACAAATCGCGAAATTTCTTGAAGTTGACACCGTCGGTTATGTGTCGCTTGAAGGATTACTTGGGTGTGCGAAACTGCCGGACGACCACTACTGTACGGCCTGCTGGAGCGGCAAATACAGAATACCTATAGACATCGCAGTCAATAAATATGCAATGGAGTGTTATCAATTGAATATGTTCGAGCACGAACTGTAGTATAGCTCGGGTTCGGGGATTTCTGCAAACCAAAAGCGGCGAAAGATGAGCAAATATATAACCTATGAACAGTCCGGTGTGAGTATAGATGCCGGAGAGGAGATGGTTAATCAGATTTCTTCGGCTGTAGCAAGCACATTCGGGCCGCGAGTTATCCAGTCACACAATGCCTTTGCGGGGATGTTTCGGCTCGATTATGACGAGCGGCTCTTCAAAAGAAATTACAAGAACCCTGTTCTTGTTGCCTGCACTGACGGCGTTGGCAGTAAGGTCCAGTTGGCCGAGAAGATGAAGAAGTTCGATACGGTGGGCATCGACCTTGTTGCGATGAACGTTAATGATATGCTCGTACAGGGCGCCGAGCCGTTGTTCTTTCTCGACTATCTGGGAGTTCACAGGCTGGAGCCTGAAATAGTAGCCGAGCTTGTAAAAGGCGTTGCGAGAGGCTGCCGGGAATCCAACTGCGCGCTGATAGGCGGAGAGACCGCGGAAATGCCGGACACTTATTCGGCCGGTGATTTCGATATGGCCGGCTTTGCTGTGGGTGTTGTCGAGCGAAAGAAAATAATTATGGGCGAAACAATACAGAAGGGTGATGTGATTCTGGGCCTTGCATCGAGCGGACTGCACAGTAACGGTTATACGTTGGCCCGCAATATTTGCTTTAAGCAGGCGAAGCTCAAAATAACCGATTGTCCTGATGGGCTCGACGGTGCTGTGATTGGTGATGTATTGCTTGAGCCGACACGAATTTATGTCCGGCCGATTATAAAATTGCTTTCACGATACAAAGTCAAACGGATAGTTCACGGGATGGCACATATAACCGGCGGCGGTCTGGTGGGGAATATACCTCGAGTGCTGCCTAAGGACTGCGACGCTGCAATAAAAAAATCGAGCTGGCAGGTGCCGAAGATATTTACTTTTCTGCAGAAGAAAGGTCCGGTGGAAGAGGGGGAAATGTTCAGAGTCTTTAATATGGGGATAGGATTTGTGCTGATAGTGGCGGAAGATTTCGCCGAATCCATCACTAAAAAACTGACAAAATACGGAGAGCGTGTCTATAAGATAGGCCGGGTTACTTCCGGCACCGGCAAGGTAGTCCTCAAATAACCATTCGCAGTAGCAATGCGATTATGATACTTTGTCCGAATCGAGGATATTAACAGTTTTAGTTAAGCATTCTACAATATAAACCGCGTACATTTTTACACAGGAGGTAAAAAAATGAGTGGTATATTTGGAGTAGTCTCGAAGAAGAATTGTGCAGAAACGCTTTTCTACAGTACCGATTATCATTCGCATTTGGGAACCGAGTACGGAGGCATCGCGGTGCTTGGAGATGATTTCACCCGCCAGATACACAGCCTGAGCCAGAGCCAGTTTAAGTCAAAATTCTTTGATGATTATGAAAGTATCAACGGCAACAAAGGCATAGGCGTTATCAGCGACTATGAGGAACAGCCTATCTATCTGAATTCAAAATTTGGGCCGTTTTGTATAGTAACCAGCGGATTCGTAGAAAACGCCGACAAGCTGGCGGCCAAACTGTTGAAGGAAGGAATATCTTTCAGTGAGGTAAGCAAAAGATCGGTTAATACTACAGAGCTGATAGCAAAATTAATCAATCAGGGAAGGGATTTGGTAGATGGCATAGAAAAGATGTTCGAGGTTATCGAGGGCTCATGCTCGCTCTTGTTGTTGCATAAAGACGGGATATATGCGGCAAGAGACAGGCTTGGATATACGCCGCTTATAATTGGCAGGCGGCC
>CAZIAN010000158.1:0-8439 GCA_964537355.1 uncultured Pirellulales bacterium
ATCTAGCACTCACCTATCACCTTGTCAACTTAGCATCTTAAGGGCGTCCCGCTTGCCCCCCCAACTGCTCTTAAAGACGTCCCGAAATGTCCCGCCGATGTTATGTGGTTCATTGTTCCTGGACCTCGTCATAGGCTGTTGTGGAGACTGGGGTTTCAGGAAACTCAACTATCTGGCGTGACGTTGAGAGAATCGCCTCTCTGCATTGCCTCGCGAAATCGTCATCTTCAGTCCCCGATAAATACTGCACTATTCGGAATAGATCAGGGGTCCTAACCAAAGCTGTACCACTGCGCACGGCGGCCGTCTTACACTTGTCAGTGAAGAATTCACCCCTATCATCGAGCGGCTTCAACCGATACGCATTTCCGAATAGGACTCCTTTCGCCATCTCCGACACTCCATCTCTTTCGAAATCTTCATAAAGGTTCATTTCGAGTTGGCGAAGTTTCTCTATGCTGATCGGCTTACTGTCCTTTCCCTCAACCTCACCGAGAAATCTGCCTTCCGCGCACTCGAATATTACATCAAATTCGGACTGGGCATCATGATAGGGCGTAGCCGAGAAACCAAGAAGCGAGAGGGCATGTAGAATTGCGGCCTCAAGTGGTTTCCCCTTTTCGTAGAGCAATCGCCTCGGGAGACCCTCATTCAATAGTTGGTTCTTAAGCTCGCTTTTTCTTTCTTCCAACGATTCCAACTCCGCCTCGACCGTGACGAGCTCCTGTCGGAATGTAGTTTCTCGCGGCAAAATGTAATTTGACGCCTTTGACCAATCAGGGGCTGGTGTCCTCGCAATAGCGGCGCTTAATGTCGCGTCAATCTCTAGCAAACAATTCCGCAGCTTATTACCGAAAGCAATGCCCTCGGCTGTCCACGCAAACTCAACTTGTGCGTCTCCATCTTCGTCATCCTCAGGACCCGCTCCGGTGACCTCCCTTTCCTCGTAAAAGGACTCAACCCACATGCCAAGGTATGGAAGGAGCACAATCATGCCCCCGCTGTCCTTGTGTTGAATCAACGAGCTGACAACTTTTGCACCCGTCTTCGTTACGATCAAAGGTTGACCAATCTCTCCATCAATAAAAACTTTGTACAAAGAATACTCACGAAATTCGCGCCAATAGTCCGCCAATATGGCGCCTGCGCGCGTAAGCATCATCTCCTTTCCCTCTGACGTCGTCACTGACATTTCTATAGGGAGTGTGCGGTAATTATTAAATTCAGTTACGATTCGTGTCGTTTGTCGGTTTTTTCCTGTACCAGAGTATTCTCGGCGGCCGGTGTCAATGAACACTTCCACCAGTTCCGCGAGGAAGACGAAAATCGTCTTTCCTGCTCGGAAGGCGTCAGCAAGTTCCCTTCTCCAGTGGTCAGTCGCCTCTCTAAGGCGAAACGAGCGGTCGTCATTAAGGGAGGGCTTGCCTTGGTATGTCTCGTAACTAAACCGGAAATCGGTGATACTCGGATTGAAAAGAACTATGTCTGCATCGAGAAGTGATGAGTTTGAGTCAAAACCAACTAACTCGGAGAGGCCGCCGGAGATTTCACAGTCGACTGAGATGATGCGCTTATTCGTCATTTCTCTAGGGGCGAACTTACACTTTTATTGCCACATAACGGATGAATCACGGGCACGGGGCTTTTTCTGCGTCCCGTGCATTCGAGTGTTGGGCACTCCGGTATCTTTCCTATTTATGCATTTGTTTGTTTAGCGAAAGTGCAACGTGTGATATCCATGCACCAAAGATCCAAACGGTTAAGAATCCTACAAATATCAGAAATATGGAGAAATCTGTTGATATAGCGCGATAATTTATTTCTTTGACAACTACAATAAGAATTGGAATAAGCACAGGTGGTAATACATATGAAACCGCTGAAAGCAATTTCGCGTATCCTGTTGAAGAACTATCAGATGACGACAGACGTATGTATAGCGACAGAGCTAAAAACAGCAGTGCAAATAAGGCAAAGCCAATTACAAATGGATCCTTGCGTTCAATCGAAAACTTTACTGCTTTTATAACGCTCCTATCGTGAGAGAAAGCACCAAGAGAAAGCCAAATAGCAAGTGGATACGAAAGGGCTATTAGCCCTACAGAGGCTGACATCCTGCTTGGCGCTTCAATTTTCAATATAGAGGAAAGAAATAGCCAAAAAAGGCTAGTAAGTGCATATGCAGAGATAGTGTAAATGTACAGATTCCACAGCTTTTGGGTAACGTAACGATTGTAGTTAAGAAGACAATTGGGGTCACATGACCTTCTAATCGCATTCACCTCTTCAGAGACAAGGGCTGGACTGCTAAAGTAATCAATTGTTTTTGTAGCATGATCTCTTATTGTGTAGCTTGACGTATCAATACAAGATGATAGACGCGAGCTATCAATGAGCCAAAAGTACCACGCTATGGTGACGAAACTAATAAGAATGATTACATATATGAACCTTCCAAGGAACTTATCGCCTAATGGCAGTGAAGGAACAACGGTAGCAAAAAACACCGCAATCGCCGGTACAACGACAAATAAGGGCAATAGGCTGAACTTTGTCTTATCAGTCAAAAAATAGGCGAGGTCGCTCCACCATGCAATCCAGACAAAAGCAGCTATTGCTGCTGAAAAAATCAACCAAAAGAAGTAGCGGCCCATGAATTTCTACCTCCGGGATGCCTAACGTCGTGAATCACACTTTGGCGCGCCAGCGACGATAGTGTGAATTCATCTTGTTGGGGGCTGCTATCATTCCTTTTGGAAGACCATATCCACTATCTGATCTTTCTTGATGCAGTATGTCTTCCCCGCTGCCATTTTCCGAAACACAAGCCTTGGGTTCCCATTTGTGTCTGGTGGGATCTGCACGACGTATACCCATGAACTATTCTCATCCAAAAGATAGACAGGCTTGGTCTTGCTGTCGCTCTGCAAAGCGAAAGTATACCGGGATGCATTTATGGGATTCGCAAATTGGATCTCCACGGTGTTGTATTGCCTTCCCCCACCCCTGTTCGTTGGTATGTGTATGAAAGGTCCAAAGGTGAAGCTAAGCAAGAGCAGAAAGAGCAGGAGGAAGAAGATGGATATGCGTAACCCCACTACGAGCGTTTTCTCAATGGGCTTCTCTGGCGTTGGCTTACGTTGAACGAGCTCCTCGCCGCTGTTTTGGCTCTCGGGTGGTGATGATGCTTGGATGAAGCCGATGCCGCTAAGCATTGTGGCAAATACACGATAGGCTATGGCGCTGAAGAGGGATAGAAAGAGCAGATAGCCGAGGCAATATTCGTCGCGAAACACGTAAAATGGTTCGGGCAAATCTTTCACGAATATCTTGTACGCGAATAACAACGTCAGCACTAGGAACGATACTCTGCAAAGGTCAGCGATGTGGCTCACCCATCTGCAGGTTATGGGCCACGGCCGCTTATTTTTCACTGCTTGATCGCATTTCTGCTGAAGTTTCGTGGATAAAATCAGTACTATAATAAAGGAACTTGCCACAATCGTCATTTGCCCCATATGCTTGTGCGATGTTCCGAAGTCCTGTGGTCGAAGGAATATGGCGGACGTAATATACGTTAACCATATAACGAGTATTGCCCCCATGGAGGATATAAACCCGACCAATGTCATCTCCTTTGGGATTAAGCTGTGTCCCTTTATCTTCCCGAGGATGACCACGCAAGGAAGGAGAACAGATGCCAACAAGGCGGACGACAGCACATAGAAGGATGCTCCCGTCTCGAAGCATTCGGCCCTAAAAAAATCTATGCAATTAATGTTGACACTCCGAAAATAGGCAAGACGAATGAAGTATCCAGTCGCATAGAGAACCAGAACACCTATAGGTACACTCTTCAGGATGGTATCAAACCGTCTTGGCGTTTTCTCCGTGGTTCCGACGGAAGGAGCCATATCGGTCGATCCATTTATGTCCATAAGGCATTCTTTTTGTCCTTTTTCATCTTGCTCTGGTTCTTCTGGCATATCATACCCCCAATCGGGATAGGGCCCATGCTTGGGGTCGGGCCGCGCTATCTTATTGATATCTCATTACAACTGTTCCAAATGTAGGCGTTTTCAGGCCTTAGCAGCTTCCTTTCATGGGCAAAAACGTCGCTGTAAGCACTCAACGGTTCTCGGAGCTGATATGCCACTTGCTCCTCTTGAACCTTCCGCCCCCTTACCCTACCCTAATCCCAAGTCGCTCCTTGACCTTCTCAACAAATGTTCTGCTTCCCACCGCGACAGCCTCTGTCCAACTGCTTTCGCGAATCTTTTCCCCCTTTGTAAGAGATTCCTCCACCCAACCCTTGTGAGACTTTTTAAAAACATCGTAAGTATCGATGCCAACCAGATCCAACAACCTATCATAATCAATCAAGGCGTACCTTTCCCGTGGCTCCTGAATTTCATTGTATCCGCTGAAAGCCCATTCTGACGGATGATTCACAACCCCGGTGCGAACCATGTTCAAATCAACGTATCCGATGCATCGAAGTAAATGATCATCGCATTCTACAGCAGTAGCATGATATCGATCTTGCCAGAATGCACCGGCTCGTCCTTTCCTTTGGTTAAATTCTTGTCCTGTCCGACCAGCCACCAGTTGAATCGATTTCGGTATCACGTGCCGGTCGCCACCATCGACGACCAGCAGGTGAACATGATTCGATGTCACCATATAGTCCAGTATCACTAGCCCGTACCGTTTCTTCGCCTCAAATAGCCAGTATAGCCATCGCCTTCTGTCTTTAGCGAATCTTAGGAGAAATTCCCTTTTGTGACATCGGTGGGTTATGTGCCACACATGTCCGGGGATGTAGTGTCGTTTCGCTCTGGCCATCCGTTATCTTGTTAGCTCACTCATTTCTAGGCCAAAAACGTTGTTCTAAGGCTTCTCAGATACCGCGATTCTTGCCTTTTCAGTGAAATATCAGCTTGTTGTCGTGGCCCGACCCTCTACAAGCCCCTACAAGCTCACAGGCGAGGAAGGAGCGCCAGCGGATTCCCCGTCCTGTGCAGCGCCATGTTCGGGACTAAATTCCTGGGCTTGCCGCCCGCGAGGACTGTCCATGTCTGCATGCTAACTTTGAACAGATTGCCGGTGTTTCTCAATAAGTTTTCGGCCGAGCTCATTGCCCTTGGCCACCTTATCTGTCCCTCCCAAGTCACAGTACTCTTCCCATACATCATGAACGCATTGGAGACATATATTGTCATCTACTGCTTTAGCGTCCACCTCGGCTATCTGCTGCATGGAAGGGAGTATCCCACCTCCCAACCGCAAACCTAACAACATCAGGGCGTAGTATTTGACGTTGTTCCAGTGGCTCTGCTCAACTTTGCAGCCCTCTGATCGCAAAGCATATTCAACCTTCCTGCCCAAAACAGCACAGACGTAGTAGACAGCCAGTGGGTGGGCCTCGTCGAATATGCGTTTGTAGTCTTCATCTCTCTTCAGGAGGCTTGAAGGGCGAGCTCTAGCATTGCCAGGGTCGCGCATAGCACAAGAAAGAAAAAACTGTGCAAGGGTGGAAATACTGATTATGCTTTTGACGGGTTTCCCTAAATTCTTGTAGTAGTTCTTCCTTCGGTCGTAGAAAAAACCTCTGGCAGCAAGAAATTCCTCGATGTTGCGATGAATTCTGTCCGTTGCCCGAAGCGAAGCGATAGGGATGGAGGTTTGGCTATTGGTGGCTCGGATAATACGATCTCTGCTCTCCTCTTCGCCGGGAACCAGAACCCGGACTAACACATTGCGTGTGTTGTCTTCCTGCTTTCCGGAAGAGAAGACATGAAAAATCTCTCGGGAAGTCTGAAGACCATTGACGACTTCGGGATCCTCAAGCGTAAGAGTTTTGCCGCTTAGCGTTGCCGATGCGCAGGTGATGGATATCCCATTATTCAGCCACCAGAAATCTTCATCCCCCGGGTTGATCAAAGTATCCCGAATGGCCTTGTTCACCTCGGTGTTGCCTTGGTAATCTCGGACGTTTCCCTCGAAAATCCGTTCCTTCAGGTATCCATTATCTTCGGTGATGAAGGCACCGTAATCACGGAGCCCAACGAGGCAAAGATAGCCTTGGTCCCCAGTCGCAATCGGCGATTCCGCGAGCCGAAGCTGGTGAGCGGTGCTCGGAGACGTGCGAGCCAGCTCCAATATTTTGCTCGCCGTCAGGAACTCAAAGCCAAAATCAACAGGACTGAATAGCGATTCGACGAGAGCATTGAGTGGAACCACTTTCCGCTCGACATTCGGATGGACTTCAGTACCGAGGGACGCATAATAGTACCGAATAGAAAATTTTGGGAACTTAGAAGTTAGCGAAATATATGTTTCACGGAAATCGGCGATTTTTCCCAGTAGGTCAGCTCTGTAGACAGCTGCCAAGGTTTCCAGATCGCTATTCAGATCAAGCAAGTCGCGCGTTGAACTGAGGAATTTATCAATGGCAGCTTCAGAAAAGCCTGACGATGCCTTTGCCTGGATGAAGACTAATTCGACGGGCACGCCTCGTTTGAATTCTGCAGCATCAGCAGGTTCAGCCATAAGAGAGCCGCTGACGAACAAAAAGATGCCGTCTATACCACCATCACCGCCTCCATCGACTATACCTTGGCTAATCTCGTCATACGAGAGGTCGTGATCCTTGAGCGCTTGCTCTGATACAAATAACTGGAAATACTCTGATGCGGGGATATCTGGCGCCACTTCCTTTTGCCGCTGTTCGATCAATTGCTTTACCAAGACCAAGTCGTTGTTGCTCATAAGATTCCTCTTCTTCTCTCTTCCCAAACATTATATTTTATCAGTAGTGTCCAATTAAGATTCGAATAAATTCAGTTGGATAGGCCCACTAGTAATTTTGTTTTTGAAACCGGTTTCCGTGAGAGCCTTTAGAATGGGCATTTTTTCAAAAAGAGTAATACTGAAAATCTGTAAAATTGTGTAGAGACTGAGGTCCAATTTCAGCCGTTTCTTTATTATGGCTACCAGGACATACACGGATATTGCGATCCAAATTTGAGTTTTCACCGCATTTTCGGATGTACCATAAAAGGCCTTTATCCGAAGATGCTGCTTGATCCATTTGAAAAACAATTCGACTTGCCATCGACATCGATACAGTTCGGCAATTGTTAATGCCGGCAATGTCATTTGATTGGTCAGGAGATTCAATCGGTTATCTTTATCCGTATCAACGAATACGACTCGTCGAAGTTTTTCGGGATAATTCTTTCGAGGATAAAACCCGGTTGGTACAACAATTTGGTCACATCTTAAACCGGAAGATTTATCCACTGGCATCGAATAGAGCCGTCTCAAACGGGTATTTGCTTTCGCTCTGGCGACAAAAAACGAAGCACATTGATGCAACGCATATAGTCGTTCAAAGTCCAAATAACCGCGATCCATTATGTAGAGTGCACCAGCTTCAGGGATGAGTTCATCGAGGATGTTTACCTCATGAACTGCGGCCGCGGTTATAGCTATAAAAGAAGGGATACTTCCCTTCAGGTCCAACAGAGTATGCAACTTAATGCCGCCTTTGGTCTTTCGGAAACGAGCCCAGGGAAAGACCGACAGACATAAGTCGATGATCGTAGCATCCAGGGCGTAAACAGTTTCTTGAAGTTGAAGACCAAAATCGTCGGTCGAATATAGATGCCTGGCTTCATGAATAAGAATTTGAGCAAAATCGCAATAGATGCGCCAGTCTCTATTTTCGTTGGCATAAGCTATTGTACTACGGGAGACTTTACCCTTAATGCCCATGTGGTAAAGCTTCCCACGCATGGCGCGAAGACAGCATTCAATGTCACGCAGGCTCTCGCGATAGGTTAGCTGAGCAAAAGCCATACAAAGAAACTGATCAAGGCATGTAAAAGAACGAACACGGTAATTACCGTTGTAACGGTCAACGCATCGACGAAATTTCCTAACAGGGAGAAAACCCATGATTTGCGAAAATACGGTTTGCCCTTTGTACACTGTTCATCTCCTTCCGCTGCCTATTACAGCCATCGAAAGGGGTATCAGGGCACTCAACCGTATTTCAAGTCGATCCCGTCACATTTTGTCGATATTTAAATATATATCATAAAGTTACATTGCCTTCGTTAATTCTTAGTGGGACAGCAGTGATATTTTATACGGCTGTATGTTTTTGCGGGCTCTTTGTTTTGGAAATCAGTCTATTCTCTAATCTGGAAATAATCTTCAATAGGATCTATTTGAGGTTGGTCTTCATGGCACTGCCTCCAAAAGTGAAAGAGGAAGGGGAAAATCAGCTACACAGTCCCTAGTACCAAAGGCATGGCAAGTCAAGGGCTAAGGGCTAATCACTACCTGATGAGTGCCACCACATCGATGACCCAAAAGTGCCAGGACATCGATGACCCTGACGAAAAATTATGTTCTATAATGCCTCTTTCA
>CAZIAN010000158.1:8539-9812 GCA_964537355.1 uncultured Pirellulales bacterium
GTGCCAGGACATCGATGACCCTGACGAAAAATTATGTTCTATAATGCCTCTTTCAATTCAAATTCCGAAGGAGGCACAAAGATGGAGCAAGAACTCAGAAAAAAGGCAATCTCAAGGTATTTACAAGGAGAAAAGCCTATATTCATATACACAGATCTAAGACGTTCCAAAAACTGGTTTTTCAAGTGGCTCAAACGCTACAAAAGCGGCGATCCAGACTGGTTTAAGGATAAGTCCAAGGCTGCTCTGAGCCGCCCCACACAGATCAGTGATATCGAAAAACAACGCATTGTATCTGTCAGAAAGCGTCTAGATTCTGAGCGCTTTGCTCAGATCGGGGCCTCGGCCATAAAATGGGAACTTAGCAAATCAGGATACAGTTTTCCTTCCGATAGAACCATCAACCGGGTTCTTAGACGCGAAGGCCTGATCAAAAAAAACTTCATACATTCCCAAGGGCGTTGAGTATCCGTATTTTACCAAAGCCCTTACGATTAACAACATCCACCAAGCCGATCTCGTCGGCCCACGCTACATTAAAGGAGATGGTAAATTCTATTCGTTCAACGTGATGGATTTGTTCAGCCATCAGGCGTACATCGAATCACAGCGAACCAAGCAGGACCGGCAAGTGGCTTCCAGTCTCCTGAAGTCCTGGAAGGTAATGGGGCCGCCGGATTTTCTGCAACTTGACAATGAGTTGAGTTTTCGTGGCAGCAACCGCCATCCCAGATCTCCTGGTTTGGTCATAAGGCTGTGTTTACATTTCGGTGTTACACCGGTTTTTATCCCAATTGGGGAACCGTGGCGTAATGGTACCATTGAAAAGTTCAATGACACGTACAACAAAAAATTCTTCCGTCGCCAATGGTTCCCAAGTTACACAATGCTAAAACGTCAGAGTAAGAATTTTCAGCGTTTTCACAACAAACATCATCGTTACAGCTGTTTGAAAGGTAGAACCCCCTTGCAAATCATTCATAGCTCTACCGATAGGCCAGTGACCATAGGTGGCAATACGAAGCTGCCCAAGCTGGACAGTGTTCCAGATGGCGATATCATTCTCATTCGGTTTATTCGTAGCAATCGGCTTCTCGATATCTTTGGAGAAAAGTTCAAGGTATCAAAAGACCTTGTCTATTCTTACGTAAAGGCTGTTATCGTTACCAACCTACACTCTTTACAAGTCTATCTTGGTGACGACTTGGTGGACACATTTGAATATCCATTGACCGCCTAAAACCGATCAGTTTTTCGTCAGGGTCATCGATGT
>CAZIAN010000159.1:0-1102 GCA_964537355.1 uncultured Pirellulales bacterium
CAAAACAAACCCAATCAAAGCCAATTCAAACCCAATTCAAAGCCAATTCAAACCCAATCTGTATTCTTGCCTATATTACCGGATTTATATATACTCTAAGGAAATCAGCCAACACAAGTTTAGGAGCTAAACAAATGAAAAATGATATTACCGAATCAAAAACCTTGAACAAAACCCGCAAATTCATCCTCTGGGCATCATTCCTTTCGCTGATCATGCTTTTCCCGGTAAAACCGATTTTTGCCGCCGTCTCAGACGATTTCAATGTACGCAATTTTGGTGCTGTGGGAGATGGGAAAACAGATGACACTCCGGCCTTCCAGAAAGCACTGGACGCCGCTGGCGATGCCAACGGCGGAGTCGTTTACGCCCCTGTCGGCAATTACTTCTTTGCCGGCCACATAAATGTACCAAAAGCCGTTACCCTTGCAGGCGTTTGGCAATCAGTCCCCGCCCACAATGGCATTCGTAACCGCGGCCTTCCCAAGCCAACCGACGACGGCACTACATTTTTAGTGACCGAAAACGCAGATAAAGAAGACGGGGAACCCTTCATCACTCTAAATACCAACAGCACTCTCAAAGGAGTCGTCTTATATTATCCCGAGCAAAACGTGGACGACATTCCAAAAGCCTATCCCTGGGCCATCGCCATGCGAGGCAAGAATCCCGCCGTTCTCGCGGTCGAAATGCTCAATCCATACAACGGCATTGACGCCGGCCGGAACGAGCGCCATCTAATTCGCGATGTGCACGGCCAGCCCATCCGCCGGGGAATCCTGGTTGACCACATATATGACATCGGACGAATTGAAAATGTGCACTTCAACCCCTGGTGGAGCATGAAACCGAAATTGTTTCAATGGCAGATGGAAAACGGCGAAGCGTTCATTTTCGGAAAGTCAGACTGGCAGTACGTTTATAACACCTTCTGTTTCGGTTACAAAGTCGGCTACAAGTTCATACAAAGCAAATCAGGCCAATGCAACGGCAACTTCCTCGGCATCGGAGCTGATGATTGTCACACCGCCCTTGTCGTCGAGCACTGCGCCCCTTATGGCCTGTTAATCACCAATGGTGAATTTGTCTCGTTTCACGGGCC
>CAZIAN010000159.1:1202-9809 GCA_964537355.1 uncultured Pirellulales bacterium
TCGACACGAAAATGCTCTATTACAATTTCAACGACCAATTCCCGCCTCTCCTGGGAGTATTGAACTGTCCACTTGCCCGGCTGAAAAAACCCTTCTCCACCCAATACCATTTGTGTTCTAGTTACCTCTCCGGGTTTTATTCTCACCCTGCCGAGACTCACCACAACAGAGGAAATCTTCCCATCCGGCTCAAAGACAATCTCCCACCCGCCATTATCCGCTTTCCATGTGCCGACAAGATATTCCGGAAACTGTCCGTCGCCGTCAATGATTACTTCGACGCCGCTTTTGCTCGGAGCCGAACTCCGACAGCAGCAGGGCATAAAAATGAAGAAACAACAAATCGATAATACAAATATTTTTTTCATAGGCCAAAATCCATCTATAAATATTAAGCAACTCCCGCACTCCCCGCAAGACAAAAAAAGAGACAAGCCCGAAGACTTGTCTCTTTACAAACCAAATTATGTCGGCTTTGGCCAAAACTAACAATCTAATTTATGATGACGCAGAAACAGACCAAAGTCCTGACCATCAACTTGAATAACTACAGCATTTGCCGACGATGCCATAACAAGAACCAATATCAGCAAAAGCTGTCTTTTATTCCTAATCTCTTTCCGTTTCGTAGATGCTATTCTCTCGAAACAACAAACCCTTTAACATCTCGGCTCTTTGATTATGTAATTACTACAAATCCTGTGGACTCTAATCACGGACAGTCCGGAGCCGGAACATCGGGAAGCTGCCAGTTGGCAATCAAGATGTCCAGGTCATTGGTCGAGACTCGATACTTATTTGTACCTTGAGACAGGTGGTCAAAATCAGCGCAAATCTGATTACCCGTCAGTGATTCCAAAGGCTTGTTCCAGGCTGCAATCAGGATGTCCAGGTCATTAGTTGATACCCAGTACTTATCTTTACCCTGAGAAGCGCCATCTGCGTCACCATGGCACTGTCTCGGATTGAGGCTGGCTATCCAGCACTCAGGCGAACCTACTGCAAGCCATTCGTCTCTGTGCGGACCTGTATATGACTCAGTTGCACCGAGGCTGGTTTGAATATTTGTCGCCCCGGCCAAATCCACGACTGCTTCTGAAGCATCTTCCAGTACGACATTGCCCCGAGTTGCATTTGTAGTAACAGTCAGCAGGCATGGTTCGCTGCATGTAACGGTGCAGAGCCTGCCCTGCCTGGGTGGAGCTTTCGTGTCATAGAGTGAGCCCATTTCGATTGTGATACCATTCGTACCCAAGCCGCCAAGCGCACCCGGGTCATTACCATCAGCCACGGGCGAATAACCGGCCACACCCCAATCGCTGACTTCACCGGTCGCAGGGTCCACAGTAATGAACAGACTGAAATTACCAGGAAAAATGCCATAACCGTTGTTGTCGTCACCCACCTTGAAATCACTAATAGCATCAATAGTGCCGGCGTCAACTGTAATGTCCAGAGCAAAGGCTCTGACCAGCTCAGTCTCATCCGACGAGTAGTCAATCGCGACTACTCCTTCGCCCAGGTCAGTGGCAGTAATGGTAACCGTAGCCCACACTGGTGAAGTGAGCACTGCCACAACCAGAACAAATAACAATTTTCTCATAATACAACCCCTTTCTTCTCGTTTTGTCTGCACAGAGCGATACACTCTGGCCTCTTGGTTTTGTTTCCTGCCTTAACAAAAAATATTAAGCACGCTTGTTCATTATGACAGAAAGTACTTTAATCATTGAACATAGCGCTCCAGCGCCGGCAGGAACTGCCGGAAATACACATAATCCTTCCCGATACATCCTCCTTTCTCGCTGATTAAGCGAAATATGTGCCCTACAATATAAGCACAGGTCCTAATTGGTGAAGATCAATATTATGGTAACAGAAATTTTTATATATTTCAAGGAAAATTTGCGAAAATCCGGAAATTGAGCCTGAAAATCCATTGAAACTACCTGTTCCAGACAACCAAATAAAATACACAAAGAAATAGGAACCAATGGTTCAGCAGTGAAAATTCAGTGCAAAAACACCATGAGTTTGTGTAAAAGTTAAAAAGAAATATAAAAAAACCGGAAAAAATCAGAATTTTAGATATAATCACCCGATTTAACACATAGAAAATATGTGCTTCTTTGCCGCAAAAAAGTAAGTTTTTTTTCAACTTTATAGTATGTGTATGCAATTTTAATGTTTCTATGTTAATGTTGCCATTATGTACAACTTTCTAAAGGGACGACTGATAATAGTAAGAATATGCCTGATGGTGGCCTGTTTGATGCTGATAGGTATCGGTATAGCTACTATCTATTCTGTTGGTAATCCCGCGGAACTAAGCCCGGCCAGCGAAACCAGTAATCTGAGCGATCTCTGGAAAACGCAGATTCAAAACACCGGAGTCGCCATATTAGGCTTTATAGCGATTAACCTGGTTAATTACAGGCGTTTAGGTTCGATAAGCTACTGGTTTTTCGCCGGAGTGCTTGTACTGCTTACTTATTTGCTGGTCAGCAGATATCTGGGCGGGCTGCCTTTTGCGCCGCCCAGCAGACAAGGGGTATACCGCTGGATAGCGATTCCCAAGCTGCCCAGGATCCAACCATCAGAGTTCTGCAAACTTGCATATATAGTGGTTTTGGCATGGTATCTGCGATATCGCAGCAATTACCGTAGTCTTAGCGCCCTAATCGGCCCTTTTGCTCTAACCCTCCTGCCAATGGTCCTTATACTCCTTGAGCCTGACCTGGGCACAGTGCTCTTAATGATGCCAATCTTGTTTACAATGCTGTTTGTAGCCGGGGCAAAGGCCAAGCATCTGCTGATTATTATACTTATGGCACTTCTGGTCAGTCCGCTGCTATGGTATAAGATGAAGACCTATCAGCGAAGAAGAATCAGCAGCGTCGTACTGCAAAACACCTGGGTTCGTGAAAAGGCTGAGAAGTACCCGTGGCTGGGCCAGATTCTGGTCGGCACAAAATTCAGTGAAAAGCAATGGAAAAGTGATTGGGGCTGGCATCTGATTCGCTCAAAATACGCGGTTGCTTCCGGCGGTATCAAAGGGTACGGTTTTCGAAAGGGACCCTTTGTCAAATACAACTTTCTACAAGAAAGACACAATGACTTCATCTTTGCAATCATTGCCCAGCAATGGGGCTTTTTGGGGTGCCTGGGCATGCTCGCGCTTTATACTATTATCGTTAGCTGCGGACTGGAAATCGCAGTGCACAATAGCGACCCGTTCGGCAAATTGTTAGCAGTTGGTATTGTCGCAATGTTTGTCGTTGAGGTTATAGTAAATGTGAGCATGACCCTTGGACTTATGCCCATAACAGGTCTGACTTTACCGCTGATAAGCTATGGCGGCTCAAGCCTGGTGGTTAGTATGGCCTCTATAGGTTTATTAAATAACATCGGGCGATGCAGGCCTTTTACGGTAGCACCAAAAAAATAAATGAATAAAGCAAAATGCAAAGTGCAAAATTGAAGAGGTCATTGCCGTAAAGCGGCAATTCCACAATTTTGATTTTTGGTTTTTTATTTCATAATTTCCTATGATAAGAGGCTTCAGACAAATTGCTTCTCTAACGGCAATCAGCAGAGTATTCGGTATGGTACGGGATATGGCTTTCGCCTATTTCTTCGGTGCGGGCTGGTTGATGACAGCCTGGACAATGGGATTTAAGATTCCTAATCTCGCCCGAAGACTCTTTGGGGAAGGCGCAGCTTCGGCATCTCTTATTCCCGTTTACAGCGAACAGCTTCACAGCAATCCGGAACAAGCAAAACGCTTAGCCAACACCTCTGTAACAGTTCTGTTCGTATTGCTTGCGGCAATCGTCATTATCGGCCAGGTTATGGTATGGAGCTACTACAGTTTTTTCGAAACCAGAACCGGCCCTCGACTAGGGCTGATATTATGCTCAATCATGCTGCCTTATATGATATGTATCTGTATAGTGGCAATTCTGGCAGGCATTCTTAATGTACACAGACATTTTGCCACTCCTGCAGCGGCGCCCATCGTGCTAAATACATTCATTATTGCAAGCTTGTTATTTACCGGCTGGGTGATGAAAATTAAACCCCAACAGCAGGTCTTTTTCGTAGCTGTCGCAGTCCTTCTCTCTGGATTTGTTCAGATAGCTATTCAGATTCCTCCTCTGCGTGCCAGCGGAGTTACAATCAGGCCCGCGTGGGACATCCACTGTGAACCGTTTAAAAAAGTCATCATAATGATGGGCCCTATGATACTGGGCCTTACGGTAACGCAGTTAAATACACTCGGAGATGATATTATTGCTCTGTGCTTTATGAACGAGCAAGGCGACCCGCTAAGTTACGGCGCACCGGGCTATCTATACTATGCACAGCGGCTTTACCAGTTCCCGTTAGGGGTATTGGGCATATCTCTGGCAACGGCAATCTTTCCGGTAATGAGTTCGGATGCCGCAAGGAAAGATTTTGATGCGCTCACCAAAACAATCGCAAGGGGAATCAAAGGCGCGGTGTTCGTTGCAATACCGGCCACTGCAGGAATCTTCCTGGTAGCCAAACCGTTAGTCTCAGCCATATTTGAGCACGGTAAATTCGATAGTGAAGACACGCCGATAGTAGC
This sequence comes from uncultured Pirellulales bacterium, assembly GCA_964537355.1. Taxonomy (GTDB): domain Bacteria; phylum Planctomycetota; class Phycisphaerae; order Sedimentisphaerales; family Anaerobacaceae; genus NIOZ-UU13. The sequence continues at coordinate 5,815 of CAZIAN010000159.1, forward strand.
TTTGACGCTTTCGTTTTATGCTGTGGGATTGTGTGGCTACTTTTCTCAGCAGGTTACAACAAGGGCGTTTTATTCCATACAGGACTCAAAGACACCTGCAAAAAGTGCTGTGTATGCAGTCGTTGCCAATATTTTTCTGAATCTAACTCTTATCTGGTTCCTTGGAACAGCAGGATTGGCCGCTGCGACAGCGGCTTGCTCATACCTGCAAGTCGTAATCCTTGTTAGGGCACTTCGGAGAAAATTAGGCCGTTCTATATTAGATGGATTGCATATTACCCTGGCCAAAACTGTTATAGCAACCGCCGTTATGTTTCTCACCGGTTCAGTAATTATGTCTCTGTGCAGAAATTTGCCCGATGGAATATCTTTTGACGTCTTCAGGCTCGCCGTGGTTGTGCCGTCCGCAGTAGCAGTGTACACGCTTGCCGCAAAACTTCTTCATATCGAAATGCTTTCTCTATTCACAGGCGGCAAACCCCGGCAAGAGACAAACGTCGGCTAAAGCCGAAACCGTTTTTATACAACTCCCTGAATAAACCAGCTATGAGGGCAAAAAGCAATTTGCCATTTACCTATAAAAACCTATTCCAATCACAAATGGCACTTGACAGATAAGTTTTTAAGTGATACCCAGACGTTTAATCTGTCTTTTTATCGGTATTTCTAATCTAAAGCGAAAATGGAAATTGTCCGAAATATACTAATGCAAGCTATCTTGTCCCTGTTGCTTTGTTTGCCAGGCAAAACAGCGGCGGCAGATGAGTGTTTTTTGCATTGTTAATGGAGAAACAAATGTGTAAGAAAGCGTCTTTGGTTTCCTGTAAAGCGGGATACCTCCTGGTATTTTCGGCGCTTCTTTTCTTTGTCTGTTTTTTATCTTCACCTACGCTCCTGCTTTCACGGGAAAGCTCGGCCGAACAGATGTTCTCGTCTTCTGTCAGTCAAAAGTTTTATGAGTTAGCTTTTGAACTGGCTAACTCAGAAGATGTCAAAGATCCCCAGATTGAACAGGCAATGGCATTTCTGGCCGCAGCTATGGAGCTTGATAACAACGTCACAGATGCTCACGCCTTGCTTATTAAGCTTGCCTGTCGCGACTCACGGCAGAACCATTCCGAACTGTTGTATAGTTTACTTGCCAAATATGTAGATGAATCCGCTGATGTTGAGGTGGCCAAAAAAGCTGTTGTGTATTTATTGGCTCAACTGAACACCCGCGAGCAAAGGGAGAAGCTTCTTGAACAGATATTGGGCACTTTTGGGGGTAAGAATGTTGTCCTCGGTTCCGAACTGACAACCATGCTTGGCCAATTGAAGGCTGAGAAGGCGGATTTGGAAGCCGCTGAATTTTATCTTATGCAGGCCTACAAAAAAAATAGATACAATACGTCGGCCTTTACGAAGCTGATGGAAATTAAACCGGAAAGGATTGGGCCGCCAATCTATCTTGAACGCCTAAGATTAGCATTGCGTGAAAATCCTATGGACATCAACGCCGCCCTTGCCTTTGCGCAGCAGGCTGAACAGCTGCAGCTTTATGATACTGCCGCAGGTGTTTATGAATACTGTGCCAGTTTGTTTAGTTACCTTTATCCGTCGCAGCCCCTACCCGCCCGTATTTATCTGCCATGGGCGATTAGCTGCTACAACACACGGCAAAATCAATCCAAATGCCTTCAAATTGTACAACGAATCCAGCAGGAAGGTCAATTTGACCTGCTTTTAGAGGCCATAGCAGGTAAAGTAGTAACGAAAATGGGCAATGGTGAAGTGGCAACACAGATATTCCAGGACGCCGAAAAAAAAGCCCAACTCCTCTTGCAAGCCCCGAGGCAAACCATAAATAACTCTGAAAACCAGCAAAGCAGTGGTTCGCAGCAGGTAAGTATTAATCAGCTCGCCTGGTTTTATTGCTTTGCCCTGCCGATTCCGGACAAAGCATTACACTGGGCTAATAAAGCAAATGTAGCTGAGCCCAATTCGCCGGCTTCACGTGCTATTTTGGCTTATGCGCTTATGATGAATAATCAGACGGAATGGGCCAAGCCTATTGTCAATAATTTCCAGAACAATCAAATCGCGAATTTAACTCTGGCTCAGATTCAACTGGCACAGGGACAGAGGGATATGGCGATAGAAACTCTAAATACTGCAATCGCCAAAGACCCCGGATCATTTGCCGCCGAACGTGCCAAAGAAATTCTGACCCAACAGGGCCAACAATACACCCCGCCGATTGACCCTGATGCTATCTTAAATATGTTGGAGAAAGTGTTTGAACAAACACTCGTTCCCGTATTTACTCCTGCGGAAAATATGTTTTCGGCCCAGCTTAATATTCGGGGCGATGAGTTTCCATTCGGCAGTGAATTCAACGGCAATGTCGAAATAACAAATAATTCCGCCGAGCCCCTTGTTATCAGCGATGATGCCTTATTTAAGGGCAATATCAGGATTGACGCGGAGATTAGTGGAGATCTTAATGGAAAGATACCGAACCTTTTCTCTGAAAAAATTCGGACGACCTTGTTCATCGAGCCCGGTCGCAGTATCCTCATTCCCGTGCGTCTTCTCACAGGTGAGCTTAGAGAAATGCTTTTTACCTATCCACAGGCAACTTTGGTTATAGATTTTACACTGTATCTCGACCCTGTAACAACTAATCAGGGTAATATAACTAACAGACTGACGAATCTTCCGCCAACCAGGCTGCGAATAAAACGCCCTGGAGTCAAACTTACCAGTCAATACCTGAGAAGCCGGTTTGATTTAATCTCAAAAGAAAACATCAATGAAAAAATCAAAATCGCCCGGCTTTTCACGAGCCTTTTGAGAGAACAGCATGAGATGTTGAATAATAAGCCGCTTTACAAATTTATGTATGCTGACTGGATGGGACCTTTATTGAGGAACGCATTATTACACGAAGCCGGACTGCTGAGTAACTCTACAAACGGCCAGTGGATCGTTAAGGTGCACACTATGGCGGAGATGCTTTCTTTGCCGCTGGACTATGAACTTATAAGTGCGGTTTCAAAGAATTTGGGCGATCCTAATTGGACCGTGCGGATGATGGCCGTTTACCTGCTGAGTAAAACCAATGATAGAAACTTCGATAAAGTCCTGGACTGGATGGCAAAAAACGACGCAAGCAAGCCTGTTCGCGATTTAGCAATTGCCCTCGGCAAGTCGTCTATCTCTGTACGGTAATGGCAGATGTAATACAGCCTAAACACCCTTTTAAAGAACTGTTGTTTAATTGAATTTGGCGGAATTTACATAAAATTTGCCCACAACATAAAATTTCCTCAAAAAGAGGTTGTAAAATCGATATAATCTTGTAACATTCCGTTTCCTATTTCGTAACTAAAGTATTGTAAAGGTTCCGTCAGTATTTAGTGAGTTTGGAGTTTTTTTGAAAGGGTCGTGTAAATGCCAGCTAAAGTAGATGAAGAAAAATGCACTGGTTGTGAAACTTGCGTGTCAGAGTGCCCCAGTGAGGCTATAAGCATGGCCTCTGATAAGGCCCTCGTGGACGTTGAAAACTGCATTGATTGCGGGGTTTGCGTTGATGCATGTCCCGACGAAGCAATTGCTATGGAATAATCCTGGTTGGCCCCATCGTCTAGGTAGGTCTAGGACACCGGGTTTTCAACCCGGCAACAGGGGTTCGAATCCCCTTGGGGCTATTTGATTTTCAGCCAAGAATACGTTTTTTAGTGTGTCTTGGCTGTTTCTGTGTCTATGGTTGTCTATGGAAATCTCCTGTTTTTTACGCTTACTATCCAAGCAGGTGGACAAGACAGGATTAGTGTTTTCTGTAAGCTCTTTATTTATTATGGCAAGACTGTGAACATATTGCCACCAGTAGCCGAAAGAGTCTCCAGTGTTAAAACAGCACCATCAAAACCGGCATCCCCAAATGCATAATAACCATTTAGAGGACCTGTGAGCATAAAGGTAACATAGTTATCGAGCAAATCTTTCGACCA
>CAZIAN010000160.1:0-9748 GCA_964537355.1 uncultured Pirellulales bacterium
CTGAGGGTTTATCACGCAGCGTAGTTGTCGTTGCTACCTCGGATTCTCCTCCTATTCAGCGTGTAAAGGCGGCATTTTTAGCTGCTACGATTGCCGAATATTTTCGGGACAAGGGTAAAGATGTTTTGTTTATGATGGATTCCCTTACTCGCTTCGCACAGGCCCAGAGAGAAATAGGCCTTGCGGCTGGTGAGCCTCCGGCGACAAAGGGGTACTGTCCAAGCGTTTTTTCGCTAATGCCGAGACTTATCGAACGTTTGGGCTGTGCCGAAACCGGCAGTATCACGGGTATTTTGACTGTTTTGGTTGAGAACGATGATTTAACCGACCCCGTGGCTGATAGTGCCAGAAGTCTGCTTGACGGGCATATAGTTCTGTCGAGAAAATTGGCTGAGAGGGGGCATTATCCCGCTGTGGATATTTTACAGAGTGTCAGCCGATTGATGCCTATGGTGGTCAGCAAAGAGCACCTGCTTGCTGCGCAGAAGCTCAAAGAAATATATGCTATTTATATTGATGCTGAAGATCTAATAAATATTGGAGCTTTTTCATCCGGCAGTAATCGACGTATTGATGGAGCTATAGCTTTGATTGACAGAATAAACAGCTTCCTTATTCAGTCTATTCGAGAAAGGACCGATTTTAATGAAACTGTAAGACAGTTGACTGTCATTACCCAGTGTTGGAATGAGCTGTTGGGTGCCCAGGGCCGGTAAATTGCGTTTTGAATACTTGTCAGATATTGAGAAAAAGAAAAATTGAAAATTAAATGAAACGATTTGTATGGCGGCTACAGCGTGTCCTTGATATAAGGACAAAGGAAGAACAAAAAGCCAGAGCAGAATTGCTTAAGCTGACCGAAAAGTTAGCAGAGACGCAGAGCGAACTGCTGACATGGCGGAAGATGTTAGAGGAGATAATTAATGGCTTAGCCATAGGAAATCCTAAAAAACGATTGGGCAGGCAGGAATTTTTTCTGAGGTATTCGGCGGCGAGTGATGAGCAGATTAAGAAGCTCGAAAACATGGTGAAGGAGTTGGAGTCGAAACAAAGAGAGAAAATTGCTGAAGTTTTAAAACTAAGAAGGTTCAAAGAAGGCCTTGAAAAGTTACGAGTCGAAGCAAAAATACAGTTTATAAATGAACAAGAGAAACTGGATCAACAACAATTGGATGAGGGGGCTACAGTTTTGTTTGTTCGAAAAACAAAGAGTTAGGAGAAATACCAGTGAGCAAGAAACTGATAATTATAACAGCTTCAGCAGGACTGGTGAGTTTTGCCGGAGCATTTGCCATGGGGTGGTTTACAGCCCCATCTCCGCCTGAGGATCACGGTGAATCAATTCAGCCGGAGATTGTGAGCGTCGGTGCTGTTCCGGAGATACCTCGTCCTGTAGCTGGTACGGAAGGCGTCATAGATGCGGCTTCCGACAGTGATAGAAAAGCTATGACAGAAAAGCAGCTAAGGAATCTTGTCTTTGAGGTTCGGGAAAAAGTTCATGAGTATGATGATAAGCTGCAGAATCTTACTGTTCGGGAACAGAGATTACAGAGGACTCAGGATACTTTAAAAGAGGATATTCAAAACCTTAATAATCTGCGAATCGAGCTTGCTACAATTGTTGCCGATATTAAGAGCGAACGCGATAAGCTGCTCAAAACCAGGCTTGAAGTTGCACGGACCGAGAAGGATAACCTTGTATTGATAGCAGCTACTTATGACAAGATGGATGCTTCCAGTGCAAGCAAAATATTGGTTAGTATGTGTACGAGCCAGACGCAGCCCGGCAAGATTGATAGTCAGAGCAGGGGTTTTGATGAAGCCGTAAAAATTCTGTACTATATGACCGAAAGGACCACAGCCAAACTGCTGGCTGAGCTAACCACTGCAGAGCCAAAGCTGGCAGCGTTTTTGACCCAGAGATTAAAACAGATAGTTGAAGGAAAGTAGTCTAATGGATATTGCAACGGTAATAGGAGTACTTTTTGGTTTTATAATTATCATAGGCGCTATTGTGGTCGGGGGTGGTTGGCAGTCATTTGTCCATGTTCCCTCAATGTGCATCACTCTGGGAGGTATGCTGTGCGCTACGCTCATACATTTTTCACTGCCGCAGTTTTTAGGAATATTTTCGATAATCAAGAAGACAATCTTTTCGAAGATACCGTCACAATCAGAGATGATTCAAAAAATGGTGAACTTTGCCGCCATCAACAGGCGTGACGGAGCGCTGGCTTTGGAGCAGGAGATTCCCAACTTAGACAATTCATTTTTTATCAGGGGCCTGCAAATGCTTGTAGATGGACGGGATACTGAACAAATTCGGGACTTTATGTCTGTAGAGGTTCAGAACCTTCAGGACCGCCATTCAACGGGTAAGAAGATATTGGAGTTTATGGGAGCGGCCGCACCTGCTTTTGGGATGATAGGCACACTTATCGGTTTGGTACAGATGCTCAGGGGTTTAGATTCACCTGATGCAATTGGTGGTGGAATGGCAGTAGCTTTGCTGACTACTTTTTACGGTGCATTAGCCGCCAATTTGGTTTTTATACCATTGGCGGGTAAATTGGGGATTTATTCAAAAGCGGAAACGACCATAATAGAGATGATTGTAGAAGGTATCTGCTCTATTTCACAAGGTGATAATCCGACTGTTGTTCGAGAAAAACTGCAGTCGTTTATGTCACAGGGCAGACGGGAAGAAGTAAAGGCTACTGTATAATGGCACGTGCGGGCAAACAAGTAGAAGAAGATGAAGCTCCAGGCGCACCGGAATGGATGGTAACTTTCAGTGATTGTATGACGCTGCTGTTGACATTCTTTGTGCTTCTTTTAAGTTTCTCTTCTTTTGATGATAAGGTTTTTCGGAAGTTAAAAGTAATTTTCATGGATGCTTTTCCCGCTACCAGTCAGTCGAAAGAACTAAATAGAGATGCGGTCCTGCCTACAGAGCAAATTGATATGACACCGGAGTTGGCCGAAGGCAGTGAAAAACCTACTTTGCTCAAAGGATTGGACAATAACGTACGAGAGGAGACACCGGCGGATTTCCGTAGTCGAAAAGTGTTCTCGATCTCGTCGGAGAAAGTCTTTTGGGGTAATGGTGCACTTATTTCGGCTGAAGGTCGTCGCATTATGACTACAATGGCGTCATTTTTAAGGGAAGTACCCAGCCGTGTAGTTATTTGTGAAAATGGTCCGGCAGGTAAAGGAGGGGCTGAACAGCTCGGTTTATCACGGGCATGGGCGGTATTGGAGTATCTTTCGAGTAGTCAGAATCTTGATAAGAATTGGTTCAGCGTCTCAGCAGGGAGTATTCTTGCTCAAGAAGGCCTTAGAAGTGTTGAACCTTCCCTCGCAAGCATAAAATCTGAACGTACACTTGAGATAGTTTTGTTAGAACGGAGTATTTACGATTGAAGCGTAAGCCAATCAAGGAAGAATCGCCCAAAGTTCCGGCATATATCGTTACGTTTTCAGATATGACAACACTACTGTTGACATTCTTTGTAATGTTGTTGAGTCTTGCAACTGTGCAGGATGATGAAATGTTTCACAAGGGCCGAGAATCCTTTTCCTATGCAATTAAAACCTTTGGGCTTGGTATATTAACGGGTAGAAAACCAAAGCCAGATTTAGGTTATTATAAAGTCAAGTATTATATGAACGAACCTAATGAAACATTCAAAGGCAGGAGCATAAACACAAAAGAGGAGAAAATACGTAAGCTATTCAATGAACTAAGCGGATCTATGAAAGCTATGCCGTCAGTAATAGCTGCTAATAAAACCGATTTCACAGTAACTAACATTAGCTTTGCACAGGGTGATGCACGATTGGATGAGTCGGCAAAGCAGTTCTTAGGTGGCTTTTGCTCACAGTTGCAGCAGAATTATGGTTCCAGGCCGGTTAAACTTTATGTGCTTGGTTTAGCAAATGACCAGAGAACCGAAAAAGAGCAGTGGATACTTTCTGCTAAGCGGGCAAAGGCGGCGGCAGATTATCTGCGGAGTATTTTACCTTCGGAATCGGATTCTCAAATACAGCGCAGTACAATTAGGGGCTGGTCTAATTGGTCTGTTTATTGGTGGGGAGCTGGGCCGGGAGGTGATTGGGTGCGGCGGGACAGCCCGATTTCCAAACAGTCGCAGATTTTAATTGCGGTTTTCAGAGTGGATGATTAATTCAAGACTGTGTAAAGTTTTTCGACATTTTGTTTGATTATGCGCCATTTCTCGTATTAAAAATCCTGCTGACGACCTGCTAATGACCCTTTTCGCATTTCGGCACGCTATTTGCTCACTAAGTAAACAGAAGACGTTCTGTTTGTGAACTGGGCATGAGTAATCTTATTTGGTCTTTTTTGATATGGTGCGAAGCAGGATGAAAATAGTTGTTTTATTAATAGCAGTTATCTTGGGCTGTGGTGTGATATTGGTCTGTTCGTCCCAATCAGTTGCCGATGCTGAAAAGCATGTTTCTAACAATGGGGGAACGGAATTGGAAAATTCACAATCCAAATCTAATTCTTTATTTAAAAATGATCCCAATTTTTCAACAAATACGAATAACGGGGTAGGTACTCGAGAAATGTTTTTTAAATTTATGGTTTCGGTTTTGTTCCTCGTAGCTATTGGCGCAGCGGGGATTTACGTTTCAAAAAGATTTCTTCCAAAGATTACTAACATGTCGGGCAAAAAGATTCGTATTGCTGAAACTGTCCACCTTGGGCCCCGCAAGGCAGTGCATCTGCTTGAGATTGGGGAGCGGCGGTTCCTTATAGGTAGTACGAATGAAAACATCACAAGATTGGCCGACTTAACAAGTATCTTAACGGAGTTGTCAGTGCGGGAAATAGATAATAATTGAGGATGTCAATGACTGGTAAGCTTGTTAAATTACTTTTCCTGGTGTTTGTTGTTGTGGCGTCTGCTGGGTTTTCTTTTGGCCAGGATATCAATGCGATCCCAAGGCAGGCAGGACCGCTTGGCGATACTGCAACAACAAGTGTCCCGGCTAACGGAATCCCAAGCCTTACAGATTTGATGACGGTTATAGATAAGGCCACGACTAACGAAGACAGCAGCAAAGATTGGTCAACACCTGTGAAGCTTGTAATCATCTTTAGCGGTCTGGCGATTCTACCAAGTCTTTTGGTGATGATGACTTCTTTTACGAGGATAGCTATTGTTTTGTCTTTTGTTCGGCGTGCTTTGACCACTCAGAGCATACCTCCCACAATTGCAATGATGGGTTTGGCTTTATTTCTGACACTGTATACAATGGCTCCAACGTTTGCCAAAACCAATACAATCGCCATCCAGCCTTATCTTACAAACGAGATTAATTTTCAAACTGCGGGTACGAGGGCAGGCAATTGTTTCAAGGAATTTATGCTTCGGCAGAGCCGAGAAGCCGATTTAGCACTTTTTGTGCGGATGGCCAAGGTAGCCCCCCCAACAAGCCTGATGGATATAGATTTACACATAGTTATTCCAGCATTTATTATCAGTGAGTTCCGCACTGCGTTTGAAATAGGCTGTCTGTTGTTTATTCCTTTTTTGCTGATGGATATGGTTATTGCAAGTGTTTTGCTTAGTGCGGGTATGATGATGCTGCCGCCAATGATGATTTCGCTGCCTTTAAAGCTGATATTATTTATTCTTGTTGACGGCTGGGGGTTACTGGCGGAGAGTCTAAGTCTGAGTTTCAAATAACATCAAGTATCGAACGCCTGCGCTCGGACAGTTGCGGGCCGAAATATCTGGGGAGTTACGAGGTACAAATTATGGATAGGAGTTTCATTCTTTATCTGGGCAGGCATACTCTCGAGACAGCTTTGCTTTTATCCGCTCCGATTTTGCTTACATGTATGGTGGTCGGAATAGCAATGACATTGTTTCAGGCGGTTACTTCCATACGTGATATGACCTTAACTATAGTGCCTAAACTTTTGGCTGTAGGTATCGTTACGTTGGTTTGTGGCGGTTGGCTCATGGAAGTAGTACTTAGATTTACAACTGAAATATTTGGGCATATCCGGAATATTATGCACTGAAGATAAAGGTAAAAGTATAAACAATTGCTTGTGAACGGGCCACTTCTTACCGCAACCTGTAGAGATTTGGTAACAGGAAAAATATGGCATTTATTATCGAAAAATTATTTGGTTTTGTAATGGTGCTGACGAGGATTTCAGCATTTTTTTTGATACTTCCTGTTTTTGGATGGAAAAGTATTCCTGTCAGAATAAAGATTGCGATGACTATTCTGATAACGATTTTTTTTTCAATGATAATACCTGTACCTATTGATTCCAGAAAAGTCTCTGCTGTAGAGTCAGTATTGCTTCTGGCCAACGAAGCCACCTATGGGCTGGCTCTTGGCCTGATTGTTGCTTTTGTATTTGCTTCGGTTAAATTCAGCGGGCGTATTATTGAACGGCAGATGGGTTTAACAATGGCTCAAATATTGGATCCCTTAAGTGGTGAGAACACTCAGGCGCTGGGGGCCTTGTTGGAGATGATATTTATACTCTTATTTCTCAGTGCTAACGGTCATCATTTGTTTTTGTTGATTATATCGAGAAGTTACGAGGCGTTTCCTGCCGGCAGTATCCCGACAATATCGGTTTTAACCGGTGGTATAATTAAGGCTGGTTCTACACTGTTAATGGCCGGCCTTAAATTGTCAGCACCGATATTGGCAGCGTTTTTGCTGTTAATGGTTGTATTGGCTGTATTGGCACGTATGATTCCGGAAATGAACATTTTATTTATCAGTATGCCAATGCGTGTAGGTCTGGGTTTGTTAATGGTGGCGATATTTTTGCCATTTCTTAATACATTTGTGGCCGAATTCGCTGATTGGATGAACAAACTACTACCCTTATAAACTAACATTGGGAAGATATTATGCCAGAGCAATCTGCTCAAAAGACAGAGCAGCCAACAAGCAGAAAATTGTCGAAAGCCAGAGGCAAAGGGCAGGTACCGCAGAGCCAGGAACTAACATCGATAGTAACATTACTGGTGTTAGTGGCAATGATTGCTTTGTTGGCTCCCAATCTGCTGCAATGGTTTATGTTACAAATTAGGCAGGGGATGTTGTGTGAAAATGGCGTTTTTGCTGATAGCGCAGGATTTCTGGATTTCATTAATAGAAAAACTGTCGATATGGCACTTGTTATCTGCCCCATTTTAGCAGCACTTGTTGCGGGGTCTTTTATAGCCAGCGTCGCTATCAGCGGGTTAAGTTATTCGCCTGGAGCAATAGAATTGAAATTTGACCAATTGAATCCGATCACAGGATTAAAGAAACTGGTAAACGCACGTTCTCTGGTGAAGCTCTTATTAGACGTTCTAAAACTTCTTTTTATATCGCTCATCGTTTGGTTCTATCTTAGGAGCAGGCTCGATATGCTCGCTACCCTTCGATGGGCCTGGTCTGCGCAAATACTTGCAGTTATCGCAAAGATAATACTTGGCCTGATGATACGTATTGGCATCGTATTGTTGGTTATGGGCATTGCTGATGCTTACTACCAGAAATGGAAATACATCCAGGAACTGAAGATGACGAAGCAGGAAGTTAAAGAAGAGCACAGGGACACAATGGGTTCGCCTGAGGTTAAAAGTCGAATCCGGAAGCTCCAGTTCCAGGCGGTCCTTAAGAGGATGCTACAGGAAGTGCCCAAAGCAAATGTGGTTCTTGTCAACCCGACGCATGTAGCTGTAGCGCTGCGTTATGATGCCGAAACGATGGAATCTCCGGTGTTAGTTGCTAAAGGAGCAGACCATTTGGCGGAAAAAATCAGGGAAATTGCCCGAGCTTACGGTGTGCCTATTATAAGGAGGCCTGAGTTGGCCAGAACAATATTCTCAACGGTCAAGCTCGGTAATCCAATCCCAGAGACTTTGTATGTGGCGATAGCAGAAGTATTAGCTATGATTTATCGTTTACGTCGCAGGAAAGCAAATGCTCGGACCTGACGGAATGTGTTTCGGTGTTGGTCTCAATTACACAACAAATTAAAATCCATGCCATATTTTTGCTCTTATATCACTCTCAAAAGCTGAACGCACTCATCTGTTGCTGTATCAAAGACAGATTTTTCTCAAGACGGGCGAATCGACCTACCAATCTGTCTTCTCTTTTAGTAAGGAGAGTTTCTTCTCTGTCAATTTTATCCTGCAGAGCTTTTATTTGGTTGTCCACATGTTTTTGATCGATTTGAATTGACCCTGTTGTTACCTTAAGCATATTATCCAGCGCCTCCTCTATTGCACCGGCAAAGCCTTGTTTTACCATGACTGTTGCATAAATAGTGCTGCCGGGTGTGCCCGTGGTAGGGGCGGTGAGTTGGAGGCTATGTTCGGGATATACGGGATCACTATTGGTATCGAAGGAGCTGTCTCCGGTAATAATATTGCCGCTGATCGTTGCTGCGCGATACTGAGAATCGCTTTCGCTTGAAAGCTTTATCGAGGCCGTGTTGATGTTACCACTTCCATCGTACGTAACTTTGACCCTGTAGCTGCCTGCTACGGTATAATCACTATGAGCGCTATTAAATTCGATAGTATTACTATCGCTGCTGCCGGTCTTATCTGCTCCTATTAAGGCCAGCACACTCATATAATCTTCAGCTATTGCTTCATCGAAGACATTTGAGTCAAAACTCAATATTCCATCTCTATCGAGCTTTAAGCCGAGATGGCCTGGTGTCAGGAACGTATCTACATCTTCAATAAATCCGTTAGTCTGGGTGATAAGAGGTCTACGAATTTGTTGCTTTATTGTCGAAACGACATAATCACCCATCAAGAGGCCGGCGGTCTTTAGAGTATCGTTATAGCCGGTCTTTTCCTGAATAAAATCGACGGCAAAATTATAGCCATCAACCATTTTAGTTATTTTATCTTTTACTGACTGGATATCCCTGGTTAAAGTTAGCTCCTCTCCATTGGCATCGGTTGTATCATGCAGGTGCAATGCTACGCCGTAAATGACATCATCTACCGTGTTGGAGCTTCTGCTGATATAGGAATCGATACCTTTTGTTGTTTCTGTCACTCCGAGTGTTGGGCCGGCAAGCAAACTATCATCAGCCAAAATCGTCGGAACATTGCCAAGGGTATCTTTAAATGTGAATATTACGTTGCCATCATCTATACCAGCAACGCCGGTTTCGGTAACTGTTATATCGCCGGCGTTAACATGCGCCAATGCGTTAATTGCGGCTTGAATAACAGAAGCATCGGCATTATAATCTATGGCACTGGTTGTTTCACCATTATAAGTTAAAGTATAAGTGCCACTACTGGGATCGCCACTTGTAAGAGCCAGCGTCTGCACCTCGGAAACGGCAGTAACTGTGGGATAGCCATCGACGTTAAGCTTCGAATCCTGAGCAGCCTGAGTTAAGGTGAAATCCGATTCTGCGAAACCTGTGAGATTTGCTGTTGTATTACCGCCTTCCGTAGAAACGGCCATAGTTGGCAGGCTCAGAGTTGCAGCAGAACCATTGGCGTTGTAAGTCAGAGTTATTGAAAGACTGCTTGTGTCGTCAGCGGTATCTGTAACGATAATTTTGCCATTCTCAAAAGTGGCTTTGACATTATCATCAAAGGCATCTTCAATTTCCGCGATGATATGACTAATTTTGGTATTATCGGTAAGACTGATATTTACCTGAGTTATGGAGTTACCAAAGTGGTCGGTACCGGTTATTTCAATGACCTCT
>CAZIAN010000161.1:0-9717 GCA_964537355.1 uncultured Pirellulales bacterium
GGCGGGTGCCCGTATTTCTCAATGACCTTGTTGGCCGCTTCGTTCCATTCCTCCGGTGGTATGGTGGCTCCCGTCCAATCAAGATGAATCGGGCTGAATAGACAGATATTCGCCTGGTACCGGCTCCATATATACTTAATATAAAGTATGTACGAATCAGGCCAGTCATAATACTTCTTCCAGGCCTGCCCGATGTCACGCCGCGAAACCTCGATAAACGGAACAAATCCCTGTGAATTCAAGTAGTCAATCTTCTTGTCGAAGTTTCGATAATACGCCGGATTAATCCGCTCCACGTCCGGGAAATATTTCTCATACCCGGGCACCTTACCGGGAAACAAAAACGCCCTGTTACCATCCTCATCGTGCATGTCCTTGGCACTTTCTGTTCCTGCCTGCTTCCATGCTGAACGCAGCACCGTCCCATCGGCCATTTTCAGGCTTGCCGGCTTGTCGTCATTGCACCAGTTTCCAAACGCCGCAATCATCGCAATGCAGTTGAATCCCTGTTTTTTGCGATACCTCAGGTAATCTTTAATACCCGCATCCGGGCCAATAGGCCGTTCCTTGTCATCTTCATACCAGCGATATCGAAAAGTCCCGACCGGCCACCACGTATCACCTGTCAAAAAGAAAGGCGTCCCGTCCGCCCATTCAAACGCATGTCCGTTTGCGGATGCTTTGACCATCCCCCTTCGGCAAGAATTATTCTCCTTCTGGATTTCGGACCACTCGACCGCTTCAAAGTCCCCCATCTTGCCGTTAAGTCCCTTATCTGACTGGTTCGATCCGCTCCGCCACTTCCACGTCCCTGCTGCACTCGCCAGCACGCGTACCCTGAACACATTGTCACCATCCCAGAATCCGTAGCATCTCTTCTCGAATCCCGGCCCTTTCAGGTCAACCCAGACCTCTACCTCCTTATAAGGATTTTCGTACGACTTATCGGCATGCAGGGTAATCTCCACTTTCTCCCACACATGGACCTCACCTGCAAAGCATGTATTAAAAGTTGCCCAAAAAAAGATCGCACTAGCAAACAAAGTCGTTCCCCATGCTTTCCTGATTGTACCATCTGAAATACTGTTGTTTTCTCTATAATAATCCATTGCTCTTTACCTCCATATTCTTTCTAAGCTGAATACCCCCTTCCGGCTTTCACGCCTATTGTAATAATAACATACTTGCATTAATAATCAATTCTATAGCGGGGGCGATATTTAAATTTGCCCGAATCTGCCAAACAAGCTACAATCTCGATGTGAATAAAAGAAGAAAAACAAAGACCGTCAAAGTAGGGACCGTACAAATCGGTTCCTCTGCCCCGGTTGTCATCCAGTCGATGACCAAGGTGCAGACTACCGATATTGCGCGCTGTGTAAGGCAGGTCAATCAGCTTGTCCGGGCCGGCTGCCGATTAGTAAGAATCGCCGTGCCCAGAAGGGCCGACACCGCCGCTTTTGCAAAAATCGTTCAAAAAGTGGATGTTCCTCTAATCGCCGACGTACACTTCAGCCCGGACAGGGCCATCGAAGCGATAGAAGCCGGGGCCGCCAAAATAAGGCTGAATCCCGGCAACATAAAAAATCGAAAAGATATCCTGCGAATTATAGATGCCGCCAAAATGAACAAAGTCGCCATACGCGCAGGTGTTAACGAAGCAAGTATCGATTCTCGAAATTCAATTCAGGTGACTCATCGGGAATCGAGCATTGGGCATCGGGTATCGAAGATGTTGAGGGAAATGAAAAAGTACATTCGGATTTTTGAAGGCCGCAGTTTTTCCCAACTGGTGCTAAGCGCAAAAAGCAGTGACACTCGCAGGACGATAGAGATTAATCGCAGACTTGCCGAAACTTTCCCCTACCCAATTCACCTCGGCCTCACTCATGCCGGCCTGCCCGAAGATGCCCGCATACCATCGGCAGTTACTTTGGGTACTCTACTTGCCGAAGGGATTGGCGATACTCTCAGGGTTAGTATTGCCGGCAACCCGGTCGAAGAAACAAAAATTGCGAAACAGATTCTAATCTCACTTGGCCTTTATCCCCGTTTAGGCCCGGAGTTGATAGTCTGCCCGACTTGCGGCCGGGTGGAAATAAATGTAATCAAACTTGCCCACCGAGTTGAAAGTGCCATAAGCGATATTGATAAACCGCTGCGTATTGCTGTAATGGGCTGCATCGTTAACGGCCCGGGCGAAGCCGCCGACGCCGATATCGCCCTCTGTGCCGCAAAGAACAAAGCTTACATCTACAGCAGGGGCCGAAGGGTCTCAGTCGTCCCCGAATCCAAAGCCATCCCGGCATTGTTGAAAGAGCTGCAAAAAATATAACACTATGTGCATATCCCGCAATCCACAAGAATCTCGATTTATCTCAGAGCCTTTGAAAACAACAATCAAAGTATTTTGTATAGTTGTTATTTTCAGCATAGCCTTTGCATATATAGAAGCCGCAGTGGTTGTTTATTTGCGGCAAATCTTTCACCCCGACGGCTTTACTTTTCCGCTGACCACGTTCGGCCTCGACGCGCTCTGGAAGAAATTACTCTTAACTGAAATCGGCAGGGAAGCCGCTACGATAGTCTTAATCTTTACCGGCTCCTGGCTCTTCGGCAAAAACAACCGACAGCGTTTCGCTTATTTTATGACTATATTCGCAGTCTGGGACATCTTCTATTACGTCTGGCTCAAAGTCCTCCTCGACTGGCCTTCTTCAATTATGGACTGGGACATACTCTTTTTAATACCGACCACCTGGGCCTCAGCCGTTCTTTACCCCGTCCTTATTTCAATCACATTGCTCATATTTGCTGCAATTATACTCTATAGAGATGCTCACGGCAGAACCATCAGAGTAACTCGGGCCGATTGGCTGGTCTTTATAATTTCAGGGATTATTGTGGTGGTCTCTTTTTGCACCCCCGGCCCACATGTCACAGAGCCGGATTTTGAATCATACTTCTATTGGCCATTGTTTGCCGCTGGGCTTTTATTGGCCGTGGGGATGTTCGTTAAATGTCTTTTGGAGTCTAAGTCGGGACAGTCAAAAAAGATTTCAAGCTTATAGTTTAAACGATTCTGCTCGTATAAACTTATTGGTTTCTGCTGTTCCCGGTTGTATGTATTGTGGCCGGTTTTCTCTGTGGTTTTCGTCGATTGTTTCTGCCGGTTTCTTGCACAAAACCCTCGAACTTACCGAAAATCATCTTACCCGCCGAAGTCTGAAGCGAGCTGGTTATACTGATAAGCAAATCCCGGCCAATCTTGTTACGCGCGCCTTCGACGACGACCATTGTCCCGTCGTCAAGATAACCGATTCCCTGCTCGACCTCTTCCCCGGGCTTTATTATCTTGACCTCCATCGTCTCGCCGGGCAAAGCAATAACTTTCAGCGAATTCGCCAGATCGTTGATATTCACCACGTCAACCTCACGAACTTGTGCAACCTTGCTGAGGTTATAGTCTGTTGTTGACAATCGCCCGTTACATGCCTTTGTAAACATCACCAGCTTCTGATCGACACCCTTGACCTCCTCGACCTCCTCGTACATAGTATCATCAATCTCTACCTCAATAGCGGAATTTGACTGCATCTGGTTGAGGATATCAAGTCCGCGTCTGCCACGGTTGCGTTTGAGCTTGTCGGCCGAATCCGCTACAAGCTGCAGCTCATTGAGCACAAAACGTGGAACAACCACCGGAGCATCGAACAGCTTACTCTGACACAAATCAGCAATCCGTCCGTCAATAATTGCCGATGTATCCAAAATCAAAGGCCTTGCCCCCTTCATCTGCTTGGCAAATTCTACATAGGGTATCACAAAACGCACGTCATCCTTGGTGCGCATGACTATACTGATAACAAGATAACATACACATATTCCCATCACCGATTTGATTGCCGTGACCGCAACCATGTTTATTGGAATTCTATACGTATCTATTATCATATCTACTACGAATGTAAGTGCCAAGCTGATAAGTATTCCAACCAACAGGCCGAAAAATACCCCGGCCAAAGCGCTGAGTTTTTTCTTGGGTGTGAGCACGTCTAACATAAAGACAAAAAGTGCCATCCCTAAACTACTCCAAATGACGGCATTAAAATTCGCTTTGCGGGCGTCCTCCGAAACTACACCTGCTACATCCTCAACCATACCCTGTGAAGTTATATTGACGAACAGAACTGCTGCAATGACGATAAGAAAAATACTTCTAAAAATCCAGAGTAACTTCATGATTATAAATCTCCCAATTATGATATAATATTATTGTTATAAATCTCCCTTATTATAGCATTTTCGCAAACCTTTATCAATAATTACATTACGTTCAAGTATAATTTATTTAGAAGCAGTTTTGAAACCGATTGTATGCTTTCTGGATGAATCTCTAAAAGCTCCTTCCTATCCTGGAAATTATAGTTGCCCGTATTATATCCACCTATCGACTATACATCTGTGTTACTTTCCCCCTATTTGCTGGAAAAAACCGAATTACCCTCCAAAACGATGAATTGTTAATGCAGCCAAAATCGAAGGAACCATCCCTGCCTGTGCCTGCTAAGGCGGGCAGCGAAGTCCACTTTCTCTTGTCGGAATCGATTGTCTTGCACTTTTTTCCCGCAGCAAACCTCTTTAATGTTTTATTCTTCCGAATCGGGACCAGTCTTGTGCGGGCCAGTAGAGATAATCAGCTCTTCCTATGATTGTCGCCAATGGAACCGGCCCGAAGTGCCTGCTGTCATGGGAAAGATTACGATTGTCGCCAAGAACGAAACAGTGATGTTCAGGAACTGTCATCTTTGCAAAAGTAATTGATGCCTGGTTATGAGGCGGCCCGGCTAAGAAGATTTTGTATTGAGCGTCACCATTGTTCTCTTCGAAAACATCTCCGTCTAACGGTTCACCATTGACTTCGACTTTTATGTTGTCCAGCGATGATTGAGCAAGCTTCTGCCGCTGGAGTTGTTCATCGTTTATGTAGAGTTGACCGTCTTTGATTTCGAAAGTATCCCCGGCTATTGCTATTACTCTCTTAATATAATTTTGTCTCCTGTCTTCAGGATTAAGAAAAACTATAAGATCGCCTCTTTTAGGGTCTTTGTTTTTGTAAGCAAGTTTGTTTGCGAGAATTCTGTCGTTCGGCACTATTGTCGGATAGACGGATGCTGCCGGTACTCTGAATGCCTCGAGAAGAGTCACCCTGATATTAAAAGCGGTCTGCGTTGAGCCACCTGTACCCATAAGCACCAAAAGTAAATACACATACCAGTGGTTGTAATCTTTAAGCGTATAACTGACTGATGTGTGTTTTGCTGTGTACCATGAATCGATAATCGCGGCCAGCCATACCACGAGGGAGATTAACAAAGAAAGGATTATTACCATGACCCGTACCGAGGATGGGCCGACCGACAATGCCCCGAAAAACACCGGAATGAATATGCAAACAAGAAAGGTAAATATAAGCCCTTTAACGAATCTTCCACAGTATATGTGTCCGAGCCCGGCCATAACCCACGAAAGGACCACAGCCAGCCACGGCAGCCTTCTGTGTTTAATGTTTACTGTTTCTTCTGCCATTTTATTTCTCCTTTATTCAGCACGCCAAAAAGTTGTAAACCACGAACATAATCCTGACAAGACCGGTCACGACACCTGCCGTAACCACCCCTGCTTTTACAAACCGATGTGCTGATATCAGCTCAATCAGTCGCTGTACGTCGAACAGCGGCCTTCCCTTATCACGTTCATATTGGTATATATTATTCATCACCTCATCTGCGAAGTTTTCCCGAATGTCTATTTGACTTTTACGCTCTTTCCAGGTGTTGTATATTTCTTCACTTTTCATACCGTATCTCTTTCATGGCCTTTGCGAGTTTCTTTTTTGCTCTGTTGATTCTTGACTTTATTGTCCCAATCCTTACTCCCTCAATCTGTGCAGTTTCTGCGTAAGACAGGTTCTCGAATTCCACCAAAACAAATGTTCTTTTCTGTGCCGAAGGCAAAGCCTCCAGCCCGGCATCTAACTTGTCGAAGAATTCCCTTTCGGCAAGCTCATCCGATGGATTATGCGCATCGCTGTTGTGGGGCAATTCACTCATCGAAACCGGTCTTTTTTTTCTCATCGCGTTTATGCTTTTATTTCTGGCGATGGTAAACAGCCACGTCGAAAACTTACTTCTTGCCGGGTCAAAGGATGCCAGCTTCCTGTAGGCCGTAAAGAATACGTCCTGGGCGATGTCCTCACAGGATTCTCTGTTATTAATTATATTTCTTATCATCCGGACAATCGGCTTTTCGTATCTTTCTACTATATGCCTGAAAGATTCGGTATCACCTTCCAGTACCTGATGTAAAACCTTTGTTTCCTGTGTCATTACGCGTAATCCGGTTTAATACGAAGATCTTCTACTTTTTTATACAACTAACATTTATTAAAGTTCCACACAATTTCAATATAGATTTTACCCTGATGACGGTCCCAAATGAGCGATTTTTCATTAAATCTTCACCCGGCTCGGAAAAATCTTGACAGACGGCGGGGCGGTGATTAATATTCCTGATGAGAAAAGTGATGAAAAGTCACCGTTTTATTGATGTAGAACTTCAACTTCTTATTTTGGTGTTATAGCGTCTTGTGCCGGTCTTTGCGGCGAATCTGACTCTATTGTGCAATCTTATTCGGGTAAGTTATCGTTTCTTAAAAGGAATAGTAATTCTAAAATGGGAGAAAATAATATGTTCGATGAAACTCAAACAGAAAATGAAATGAACGACCAGACCAATGTTCCGGATGTCGATCTTTCGGAGGCCGACCTTTCGGATTCAACGTCTGTAGGGTCCGTGGGTATTTTACTGACAGCTGGGTACTTGATACTATTTTCAATTATCCTTTTAGTGGCCATAGTTCAATGCTGGCCGTCTTTAGTAACACCCAAAGGCCAGGTTAACCCGATGTCGCAGACTAAATTCCTGTTATGGACTTTTTCGATCTCGAATGAGGCATGCTTGATCCTTATCGTGGTTCTTGCCGGTGCACTCGGTGGACAGGTGCGTTCTCTCCGCTCGCTTGCCTGGTACACCGGTAATAAGGAATTAAAGAAGAGCTGGCTATTGCAATATATTCTTTCGCCATTCGTTGGGGCAACCCTCGCGATTGTCACCTACTTCGTTATCCGTGGCGGATTTGTTTCTGCGGGCTCAACCACACAACAATCGAGCGTATATGTGTATGCAGGCATAGCCAGTATTGTGGGAATCGCTTCCGAGCCGGTAGCTCTCAAGCTCAAACAAGTGGCTGAGAGCTTGTTTACTAAGCCCGGAGAAGGAAAGGATTCCAAACCTCAGAATGTGGCTGAGATTTCATCCGCAAAATCCGGAGAGGATGATTCCAAACCTAAGAAATAACCTGGACCGGCCCGGCGGCTATTGTTCTCGAATGTATGCGGATTAGTCACTCATCGCCGGATTATATCGTGTAGTCCTGTGTTGCCCCGTTGAAGATGGATTAATATTTAAACCACTATTTTGGTGAATACCTATCTCTTGAGTAATACCCGATAGCAGGCCAATCAGCGTCTTTGTCTGGAAAGCCCGCTTTGAAAAAACTTTGACACTATGAACTTATTGGCGATAGAATCGTATAAATCCTACTTAAATTGTTTACTGTAGTTGCCGAATTAAGAGTATTTAGTGGTGTTTTGCATAACTTATGAATTGGAGATCAAAAATGCAGATTGTTAACTTCAAACAGAACAAAAATCGCTCGCGTTATATTGTGATTTCAACCTTTTTGATACTGCTGTTTATCAGTCCATTATCGGTCTTTGCTCAGGACCCGGGCAGCATCGCCACGTTGAAGCAGATGGGTAAAGCCTTTTCTTCTATTGCAGAAAAGACTTCACCGGCGGTAGTTGGGCTCAAGTCTGAAAGAATCGTTGTCCAGGACACCCAGTCATTGAGGGAATGGCCTTTCGGTGAGCAATATTCCGACCCGTTCGAATTTTTCTTCCGCCGTTCTCCCCGCCAGCGTGATCCGCGTGAACAGCCTGAACAACGCGCACCGCGACAGCCAAGAAGGGAGTCGCGAACCGCCCAGGGTTCCGGATTTATCATATCATCCGATGGCTATATTCTCACAAATAACCACATGGTAGAAGAATCTGAAAAAATTGAGGTAGAGCTCACAGACGGCAGAAAGTTTACCGCAAAAATTATCGGAACTGATCCGGATTCGGACGTCGCAGTCGTGAAAGTCGATGCCGAAAACCTTCCATATCTCGAACTGGCAGATTCCGATGCGCTCGAAGTCGGTGAATGGGTCCTTGCCATTGGCAATCCGCTCGGTCTGAGCCACACCGTTACCGCCGGTATCGTAAGCGCAAAAGACAGAAGTGGTTTCGGGCTGGCTAATTTTGAAAACTTCATTCAAACCGATGCCGCGATAAATTTCGGGAATTCGGGTGGCCCTCTGATAAATCTTGATGCAAAGGTGGTCGGGATTAATACCGCTATTGTCGGAGCCGGCGGCAATATAGGAATCGGCTTTGCGATACCTATAAATATGGCAAAGAACATTTATGAACAGCTTATTAACAATGGAACTGTTTCAAGAGGTTACATTGGAATTCAATTCGCGGAATTAACGCCCGAAGTAGCTTCTGGTCTCGGTTTGAAAGAAGATATCAGGGGCATAATTGTATCCGAAGTTATGGAGAATTCCCCGGCGGAAAAAGCTGGATTAAAACGCTACGATGTTATCGTCGAGTTTGAAGGCAAGCCTATTGGAAAAAGCAATGAGTTCCGTAACCATGTGGCGATGCTGAATCCCGGTACTAAAGTGGAAATGGTTATCGTGCGGGACAAAAGACGAAAAAAAATTACTCTTAACCTTGCCACGCTTCCATCGACCGCGGAGCTTACCGGTGCACTGCCGCAGGAGACTCAAAAAGAATTGGGATTTTCCGTAGAAGACCTGACTGACGAATTAGCCGGGCAATATGGTTATAAAGGCCTGAGCGGGGTCATCGTTACGAGTGTTGATGATGGCTCGCAGGCTGCTGAGAAAGGAATAGCACCGGGGGCGCTGATTATGGAAGTTAATCAGCAAAAAGTGAGAAATGCAACAGAATTTAACGATGCAATAAAAGATGCAAAGAAAGAAGGGGCCGCTCTGCTGTTTGTCAAGCGGGGCCGATATACATTTTTTGTCCCCTTAAAACTTTCCGAAAAATAGAGTAAGACAAAAAGGCTTTTGCGTTGGTACTAAAGCCCCGCTATAGGTGGGGCTTTTTTTGTAATTGATAAAAAACCGTGATTTGTACAGGGGATATAAGCAGTTACAATAAGTAAGTCTAAAAAAGAGACAAAAACTCCCCACCTCATAGGCTCGAAAGGGCCTACAGAAACCAAAAGAAACCTTTTAGAGCTAAGGGTAGTTACTACTCTTCGGGCTCACAGGTACAATCATAGGGCGACTCACCGCAGCCGGCGCAAACCCCGTCTTCGATAAGACCGCCGCATGTTTCGCACGGTGTGCATCCACATCCTTCACACATTTTTCTCACGCCTTAAATAAGATATTACTTATTTCTAATTAATCGACGATTCAAAATAATATGGAACTTGGTTCCAACGAATGCATAATAGTAAATATCCGCAGAAAAAAATCAATCAAATTATAAGATTTATTTTGAGGCCGTTTGT
>CAZIAN010000162.1:0-9709 GCA_964537355.1 uncultured Pirellulales bacterium
CCACTGCCTTAGATCGGTTGTGCAGAATTTACGGCGAGCGGATCCGGCGAATCATACGCCTTCGGATGGGCAGCGATCTTCGTATCAAGTTGGATTCGATGGATCTGGTCCAGGAAACTCTTCTTGATGCTTTAAGAGGTTTGGGAGACTTCACATATAAGAATGAGGGTGATTTCCTTCGATGGTTATCAAGAATCGCTCAAAACGTGCTGGGTCACAATTTGGAGAAGTTACACGCAAATAAACGCGATATTCGCAGAGAGGTGCGACTTGACAATTACGGACCAACGACCGGTGGCGGATTGGCTGGAACTCCGGGGCCCATAGAGTTCACAACGCCAAGTGTTATAATGTCCAGAAAGGAAGAACTGGATAAGCTTGAAAAAGCGATCGATAAATTGAAGCCGGAGCATAAAGAAGTGATTGTCCTTACGAAAATTGAAGGGCTTTCATATAAAGAAATCGGGCAGCGACTTGGCAAGAGCGCTGATGCAGTGGGGATGCTGCTGTCTCGTGCAATGGTCGCCCTGACAATTGCCTATGAGAAAGTCTGATGGCTGATTCAGGTAATAACAATCAGCATAGCGTTATTGAAAAAGCTCTAAAGAAGTTTGTCGATGAGTATCTGCGGGGAGAACAGCCTGACACAGAAGAATTCGTCAAGCAATATCCGGATTGTGAAGATCTACTCAGGCAGAGGATACAAAATCTGCTCAAAATCGATACATTGTTTGATACCCTTGTGCAAATGGATGAGAGTGATTATGACGCTGCAGCAACCGGTCTCGATCTTGTCGGCCAAAAAGTCGGGGGCTTTGAGATAAAAGAGATAATTGGCCGGGGTGGAATGGGTGTGGTCTATCTGGCCCATGACACTAAGCTCGACCGTTCTGTTGCCCTCAAGAGCATACCGGCTGAATTGCAGGCAAGCTCAACTGCCCAGGCGCGTTTTAAGCGGGAGGCCAAACTGCTGGCCTCTTTGAATCACCCGAATATCGCTGTAATCCATGAGATTATTGAAGAAAAAAAGTCAGGCTATTTGATTCTTGAATATATCTCGGGAGAAACACTTGCTGAGCGGATTGCTCACAAGCCATTGAAATTTGAGGAGGCCCTTTCGTTCAGTCAGCAGATTGCCGAAGCGGTCTCAGCAGCCCATGACAATGGCGTTATCCATCGTGACCTCAAGCCCGGCAATATCAAGATTACACCTGATGGTAGAATCAAGGTGCTGGATTTTGGTCTGGCCAAAGCATCCATAAGCGAAGATAAAAAAGTTGAAAACACTGTTACACAGCCCGGCCGTATAATGGGCACACCGGTTTATATGTCTCCGGAACAGGCACGCGGCAAGCCGACCGATAAGCGCAGCGACATCTGGTCGTTTGGCTGCATTATGTATCAGATGCTGACCGGCGAACTTCCGTTTGAGGGCGAGACTTCTACAGACACGCTAGCGCGCATTATCGAACGCCAACCCGATTGGCAAGCTCTGCCAAAAAATATTCCGATGAATATAAGAGTTCTGATACGTCGTTGCCTGGAGAAGGATCCGCGCCGGAGGCTTCAGCATATCGGTGATGCTTTTATCGAAATTCAAGAGACTTTGAACCTCCCTGCGGATTTTCCTCCTCAGACTACCACCTTGCAGACTGTTCAGCAGCCATTAAGTTTGCAACGACTGATAACAGTTATGGCAATCGGTGTCATTATAGGAGGCATACTCATAGGTATGGGCATTTGGGGTCTTTGGCCTTCAAGTTCCATCCCGAGAGCAGCCGTCAGGAGCTTTCCTATTTACCCTGTAACAGAATCAATTGGAGAACTCGGGCACCATTCGCTTGCCTTCTCACCCGATGGGAGGCTCCTGGCCTATATCGGAGAGGGAAATGACGGGCGAAATAGAATCTATCTCCGAAATATGCAAACTGGCGAGACAATACCCCTTTCAGGAACGGATGGCGCGAGAGGTCCATTCTTCTCACCTGATGGGCAATGGGTAGCATTCTTTGAAAGCATTCAGCAAAAGCTAAAGAAGGTATCGATAAAGGGAGACGGGCCTATCGTTCTGGCGGCGATCGAAGGTTTCCGTGGAGGAAGCTGGGGAACAGACGACTACATTGTCTTCACACCAGGTCTTCAAGGAGGCCTCTGTCGCATCTCGGCCTCTGGAGGAGCGTTGGAGCAGTTGACTCACCGTGACCCGAATCTCGATGAGTTGTCACACAAATGGCCGCAGATCCTTCCGGATGGTGAACACGTGCTTTTCACCAACGTTCGACAAGGACCTAACCTGATTGAAGTCTATTCACTTAGAACAGGTAGACGCCGCGTCCTGTTCGAGAACGGCTTATACGCCCGTTATCTGCCTACCGGGCACATACTATACGGTCGGAACGAAACACTGTATGCAGTGGCTTTCGATTTGACGAATTGCTCGGTCAGTGGGTTTCACGTTCCAGTTGTTCAGGATGTCATTACTACATCACATGCGACGGACTCGGCCCAGTTCACCTTTGCCCAGGATGGGTCGCTGGCCTATATCCCGCTCATAGCGTCTAATAAGTTGGAGCCGGTTTGGGTAACTCAGGACGGCACCACCAGCAGCCTAACAATGACCAGACGCAACTATCAATTTCCAAGCGTATCACCTGACGGTGCGTACGTAGCTTTCAGAGTCCCGCTACAGGGATCAGAGAGTAACGTAGCAGATCTATGGATATATGATATAGAACGTCAGACGGAGATTCGACTCGCGAGAAACATCGGTCCGGGGACACCTGTTTGGACGCCCGACTCAAACAAGATAATCTATTTTATAGGCAAATCCTGTGAATACTTCCGCCATAAAATCGACGGAACCGAAGAACCAGAATTAGTAGCTCTGTTGGATAACTGGTACTCTCCGAAATCTTGTTCGCCGGATGGCAAGGTATTGCTTGCCCAGCGATGGAGTCAAAAAATGGGTACAGGTATCTGGGCAGTGCCGCTAGATGAAGGCCCGATGACAACTGCCAGGCCAGTCGTTGAACGGCTTTACAATGAAGGGCAGGGAACATTTTCGCCCGATGGACAATGGATCGCATACGTCTCCGATGAGACCGGAGGAGAGGAGGTTTATGTGGAACCATATCCCGGCCCGGGACCGAGAGAAAAGATTTCGATTGGCGGTGGTTACCAGCCGGTCTGGTCGCGGGACGGTACGAAATTGTTCTACCTCAGCGGCGAAAAAAAGATGTTCACTGCGACGATAGAGACTAAGCCCAAACTTGGAGTGACCGATCGCAGGGAACTGTTCGACTGGGAATACTTGATTTATTGGTATCGTCAAACCTACGACGTTGCACCGGATGGAAGATTCTTAATGATCCGAGACCCAGAGGGGCCGCCGCTTCAACGAATTAACGTGGTCTTGAATTGGTTTGATGAGTTAAAACGCCTCGTGCCAACAGGGAAAGACTAAGGTTGCCCCTGTCCAGGCTGGCTCTTCATTTGGTTACTAATATTGAAGTTTTTCCATGATCCCTTTCTCTGCTCGACCCGGCCAGGGCCCCCTTACGCAACCACCCCCGCTTCCAGGACATGCTGAGTCACATGAACTTCCCGGAGTAGACATATCCGAGCCCAAAGTCCAGGCCTTATTAAAAAGCGAACCTTCCTTTATGTGGGTTTTGACAGTAAAGAATGAGAAATTGTAGAGATTACTAAGAAAACCAACCATCACTTATTAAAAAAGAAAGCTCATTTTTTCTCTTCTAATTTATCTACACGATCACCGCGGACGTACTCCGAAATGTGCGGCCATTGACCGCCTATTTGTTTGCGATTTGCAACAAAAGCTTCAGAGGCATATTTTTCAATCCTGGCGATTGTCTCAGGATTTACAGAAGCGATATTGTTTGTTTCTCCAATATCCGTTGACAGGTCATATAGTTCCCAGTTTGTTTTCTTATCCGGCTTAACGGCTTTCCATTTTCCTGCACGGACGGCCCTGGTGTTAGCTCCACCCCAGAACAAGTAATCATGTTTTTTCTGCCGATGTTCCTGTCCCAAAAGAGTCGGAACAATCGAAATGCCGTCATTTTGAGTTGGTTTCACACCAGCCAATTGTGCAAATGTAGGCATCATGTCCTGGAAGCCTCCGATGTGTTCGCTTGTTGAACCGGGTTCAATCCTGCCAGGCCAGCGAGCGATAAACGGCACACGGATACCACCTTCATATAAATCGCCTTTGCTGCCCCGCAATGGACCAGCACCTTTGAAAAAATCCCTCAACGGCTGCCATGGCCCGGACTGCGGCCCGTTGTCGCTGGTGAAGAATACGATAGTATTGTTGTCGATATTCAACTGTTTCAGAAGCGCCATAATTTGGCCAACGTTACGGTTCAGGCGGCTAATCATTCCAGCATAAACCGCATACGCATCATCGCTACCGATGTAACCCGGGCGAGGGTCGTTAATTGTAGTTTTCGGGAACTTGCCGCGATATGGCTTGACCGAATCCTCAGGTACGGCTAATTCCACATGAGGAATAATCGAAGGAATATAGCAGAAGAACGGCCGGTTATTCTTCGCGTTGTCCCTGATAAAATCCATCGCTTTTTCTTGCAGGACATCGTCAACATACTGGTCGAACTTGTGGTCATTGCCGTCCAGCATAAGTTTTTCGTCGTTATGCCAAATCCAATATGGGTAGTAGAAATGGGCATGGACCTGATGATAGAAACCATAGAACTCATCAAAGCCTTTCCTGAATGGGGCACCGGGCATGTTCTCCAGGCCAAGCCCCCATTTACCGAACCCGCCTGTTATATAGCCGGCTTTCTTCAGCACCTGGGCAACTGTGGTTTCATTCTCAAGAAGTGATGAGCTGCCACTGTTGGATCTGACTGGGGTATGGCCATTATGCAGTCCAGTCATCAAGACACTGCGTGAAGGTGCGCATACTGTATAGCCTGCATAAAATTGCTCGAATTTCATCCCTTCTGTGGCAAGCCGGTCTATATTCGGTGTTTGGAATTTTTCCTGGCCATAACAGCTCAAATGCCCGTAGCCAAGGTCGTCTGCCATTATGAAAATGATATTCGGCGATCTTCTGCTGGCAGCATATAATAAGCGACTGCAAGTAAGTCCTGCCGCTATTGTTCCTGCTGTTGTAAGTTTGATAAATCGCCTTCGTGATATCTGGTTGTCGTTGGTTGGGCTATCCTCCAAATGGTCTTTTAAGTTATTGGAATTCACACCTAATCTCCTTTCTATGAAGTTTGCTATGTAAGGAATTCAGAATTTTGCCGCCATTTTACAATAAGAATCAGTAAACGTAAATAAATACCCGCTAATTGGAAGAATATTCGGTCACGCGACTAATGACTTGTATTAATGAGACTGCTTATGTTATAATATGCAAAGTAATGCCAGGAGCAATTTGCATCAGGTTCAGATGAAAAGTTGAACGAGAAATACTTTCTTTCAAATATAAGGAGGTTCATTATGGTCAGGTCTAAAGGTTTTACCTTAATAGAACTTCTCGTAGTGATTGCGATTATCGCTTTGTTGATGGCCATCATTATGCCGGCGCTGAACTCGGTGAAAAAGAAGGCAGCGACGACCGTTTGCCTGAGCAATACCAAGAACCTTGCCTTAGGTTGGTATATGTACATGGGAGATAATGATGGCCGCATAATGAGTTCTGAAGATGGCGGTATAGATAAGAACGGGACATACGTCGGCTGGTGCGGGGTGCCTCGTAACATAAGTGGCAACCTTCTTAGCAATACTCAGGCGGAGCCTCCTGTGACGGATGAAGATGAGAAACGTGGGATCGAAATAGGTGTGCTGTTCCCGTACATAAAAGATGCGGATGCCTATCATTGCCCTGCCGACAATGTCCGTAAGAGCATGTATGATAGGACCGGAGTTTTCGTCTCTTACGGGGTTCCTATGTGTTTAAATGGATATCCGAATTCCAGCAGTTCAGGATACAATACACAAATCAAGATATTCGGTGAGATTACTTCGCCGGCGACGCGTTATGTGTTTGTTGAGAGTGCTGAAACGCGAAATTGGAATTCAAGCCATCACTTTGTATTGGGCGCCCCCGAGTATACGGGAAATACAGAACAATGGGGCTGGTGGGGTCCGATGGCGGTGAATCACGGTGACAGCAGCGTTTTGGGATTCTGTGATGGGCATTCGGAAGTTCGAAAATGGCGTGATCCATTTACTATAGAGCGTGTGGACAAGCTGATTCGCCAGGGGGTTGGAACTTACGGTATTGAATATCCCCCGGATGGTCAGACACAGGATATCAATTATATGGCCAAAGGCTGGGCATATCGATATAAGGGCAACTGATCCTGGGCTAATTGGGAGAATACCCTGTAGCTGCTGCAAGTCTTAACGCCCTGCTGAGTTTTACAAGTTCAATGCCGCTGCCTGTTCCTAAATTGCGGGAATACTGCTTATCGACAGGATTGTTCCAGTGTTCGTACACTCCAAGGCTTTTCAGACGCGATACATTTCCCTTATGGTCAGGGTCATAGAAAGTTCCTGATGGGGGATTATCCGCCATAGCCGCCTCGACGAGGTAATCGGTTGTGCCGGACTGGTGGGGTCCATCGTCCCACTCGCTCCAGAGAAAATCGAAACCGACGGAATCAATCGCGACCGGGTCCTGTGATGCAAAAAGACTCGAACTCCAGTCTCCGTTGAAGGGAGACATGTTCCACTTTCTCGGTGATCTTTCTTTTGCATGTTTTCCTGCATATAAACCGTCAATTAAATACAGCATAGTCTTGCCGCCGAGTTGTTTGTGCCCCATCAGGTCCACGAGAGGCCTGTAATGTCCCATGCCCGGCTTGTTATACGGCAGCTCTTTGTGCATATCGTAATATTCCATGGTTCGGGCCGGCTTTCTGACAAGCGAGCCATAATGGTTTTTTGCGCAGAGGGTTATACCCGCCTGGTCGTTGTGGCTTTTAAGATTCGCCATATTAATCAGGTAATCGGCTTCGACATAGGAAGCAGGTGCATAGTCAGTCTCTTTTCCATCGGCATTCGGCGTGCTCCAGTAAAAAGGAACCGACGACCGCTTGGCCTTGGTCCGGCCGAACTTGCCGACGTAATCCAAATACCGGACATCCGGAAACTTTGCGTGGCACATATTATAGAACTCATTGGGAAAGTAACATAAAGTATCGCCAACGGTAATATCGGCCTCATTAACACCGGCTTGGTTAACAAGCTCACCAAGCAGTGCGATTATCATTTGTGGTGATGCGTTCATATAATCAAGACTTCTGAGGTTGTAGTCTTCAATGTTTGTAACAGGCTTTGTGCTCCAGACCTTTATACAGCCAACGTAGTTAACTTTGATAAAAATCTTTTCACCCGGCTTGTATCCGACATCTCCTTTGCCGTGTGTTTTATTGAAATATTTGAATAGTGTATCCCATGCGGCGGCACTGGTTCGGTCACCGCTGAGTGCTCTTATTGTCCGGTTCATCATTCGGTCCACTACAGCCTGGTTTGTGTGACTGTTTTCCCACCAATATCCGTTTCCCGGCCCGTCCCAGTCAGTAGCATCGGGGTCATGTACCCAAACAACACGTCCTGGGTGAACTCCTTGTGCAATTCCTATAGGAGCATTTGATTTTGGCTCATCGGCCTGAAGTGTCTTTTCTGTTGTAATACCCTGAGCCAACCATATTGACCCAACACTGGCGGCGATTAGTATTACACATAAAATGTAGCGGGACTGAGCAAAACAGCGTTTTGCCCTGCGAAATGCTGTAATCGAGGCAATTGCTCCGGTAAGCCAAATTACAAAACCCGAGGCCAACGGGAAAGCCGCACGCTGGCACGGATACATTGCACGGGAAGGCTTTGGAATTACCCTAATCAAAAACCACATCAGCGCCAACAATCCACCGATGGGAAATATCCATGCGAACCAATGGGATTTGCTGTTATTCTCAGAAGACTGACTTCTCTTTGACCAAATCGGCCGCGATTTTTTATTACCTGGTAATTGCATTTTATGAACCTCACAACTTATGGTTATTTACAATACCTTCTTTATAAAAACGTCAAATTATAACATATTTGAATGCGATTGGACATGTCGAATATATGCCAATAATGCATTCGGTTAATATCCTATTGCGCAGCCGTCTTTTCGAGGGTCAGATCCGCCGAAATAACGTCCTGGTTTTTGCTTTCTCCATATTCCCTGATAGCCTCCGAACGTGCCGAGTTGGGGACTTATTTTGTGCCCCATACTGGCGAGTTTGCGTTTTACATCCTCAGAGAAGTGTCGTTCAAAACTTACTGAGCCGCCTCCGATCATTTTAAGCCCCGTCGGAGTCGAACTCTCCGAATGCTGGACCCGCGGCTGTTCGCCGGCCTGCTGGACCGACATGCCGAAATCAATTATATTCATCAGTACCTGCGCATGTCCCTGCGGTTGAAAACTTCCTCCCATAACTCCGAATGAAAAGACCGGCTTTCCGTCTTTGGTCATGAACGCTGGTATGATAGTGTGGAAAGGTCTTTTGTGAGGCTCTAATTTATTGAGATGATTTGGATTGAGCGAGAATAGCTGCCCCCTGTTTTGAAGGCAGAATCCCATGCCGTCTGGCACAAACCCTGAGCCCCACTGGTAGTAAATGCTCTGAATTAGAGAAACCATATTGCCGTCTTTGTCCGCAGTTGTCAGGTAAACCGTATCGGATGAACCTTTAATCCGGCCGGGCTGAACTTTCTGTGCGGCCCGTTTGGGATTAATAAGCTTGGCTCGCTGCCTGGCATACTCTTTGGAGATGAGATGCTTCAGGGGGACGTCGGCAAAATCCATATCGGCGTAATAAACAGCTCGGTCTTCGAATGCCAGTTTTTTTGCTTCGATGAAAAGGTGCAAATGCTCGGCTGAGTTGGGCTTTAAAGATGCTATGTCAAAATGTTCCAGCATATTCAGTATCTGCAAAGCCGCAATTCCCTGACCATTCGGCGGAAGCTCCCAGACATCGTAACCACGATAATTGGTACTGACAGGTTCAACCCAGTTAGCCGTATGGTCCCGAAAATCGCGCATTGAAAATCTGCCTCCGTTGGCGCGGGAAAATTTAACTATCCTTTCGGCAATCTCGCCCTGATAGAAAGCTTCTGAACCGTCCCGGGCAATAGTCTCGAAAAAGTGTGCCAATCCTTGATTTTTGAAAATATCACCGAAATGTACAGGTTTACCGGAGGGCGTAAAAGTTCCGGCCAGGGTGGAGCTTGCCTTGGAATCTAAAGACCATGAGCGCGCAATGACCGGAGAAACAGGGAAGCCTTTGCGGGCATAAGATATAGGCGCTTCGAGAAGCTTTGCCAGGTTAAACCGTCCAAATCTTTTAAGAAGTGCATCCCAGCCGCTTACACAGCCGGGCACACTCCAGGATAAAGGGCCCAGGACGGGAATTTCTTTGAGGCCAAGTTCCTGCGCTTTATTAATGCTCCAGTCGTATGGAGAACGGCCGCTTGCATTTAGACCAAACAGTTTCTTTTCTTTTTCATTCCAGACAATCGCGAAGAGGTCACCGCCGGGCCCGCACATCATCGGCTCGACCAGAGACAACATTGCATTGACACCGATGGCCGCATCGACAGCGTTACCGCCGGCCTTAAGAATATCGACACCGGCCATGCTGGCCAGCGGCTGGCTGGAGCA
>CAZIAN010000163.1:0-9694 GCA_964537355.1 uncultured Pirellulales bacterium
TTTTTTTCAAGTCTTTGTCTTATAAAATGTTAACGCTTATCTTCATGCCATTCGGCATTAGACAAGTTCTTGTCCGCCGGCGGAAGTCTGCTATAATGAATAGTTGATCTATATACGATAAAGCATAATCTTTAGGAGATGAGATGATGTCATTCAATAACGACCACTTTACACAATGTCCCGCCGAGAGAAGACTTGTAACGCCGGGAGCACTAATCACACGCCGTAGGTTCTTGTCTGCCACAGCCCTGACCGCCGGAGGAATTCTTATGACAGATGTACCTAAACTCAGGGCCAACTCTATGACCTTCCTGACCAAAGAGGGTTCCACGGAGCATTTCTGGTATCGCCCGCAGCCGGACGGCCCTTATATCGATTCGCAGCGGGACAACAAGGCGTTCGGTTTCACCGACACGGCTGTATATCTTTCCGAGGACAACGCCCGAACCTGGCCGCACAGTATGGCTTTTGACAACGCCGGCAACATTACTTTCAGCGAGATTCTTGGAAACGGCAATATACTCTTCGCCACACGAACGAAGCTGTACCTAAGCACCGACAACCTCAAGACCTGCCGGCAGATAATAGTGAAAGACGCCCGCGGCGCCGATTACATCCCGCATAAACCGAAAAATCCAGACTGTCCCGGCTGGTACTTGCACCCCCTCGACGGCGTTCATACGTGGGATGTCAACGGCGTTGAGATGCTGATATGGGGCAATTACTGCAACGTGCTTGGTGGTGCGGTCCCGGTCAATATTTACTACTCGACCGACTACGGCCGTACCGTGAAAATCGCGTATGCCTTCGGACAGAATCCCGTCTATCAGGACAACGGCTCCGAAGGCGGCGGACGGACGGGCACGCTGCTCGGCGACCCGGATAATCCGGTCATCTGCCGTCATGTACACTGCGTGGTATATAACCCGGCAGAAAACGCGTTCTATGCCTGCACCGGCGACCTCAAGAGACCCGAGGGACATGAGTGTCACTGGCTCAGAGGCACCTACGACGCGAATAATGACAAATGGACATGGAAGGTTATCATATCGGATGCCTCAAACACGCGTTATAAATCCGGCGGATTCAATTTCGTTAACGGCAAACTCTACTGGGCCGCCGATGCCAACGGGCCCACACCATACGACCGTGGTATCTTTCGGTGTGACCCGGCCGACATAAAAAGACCCGAAGCTCACACGAAGCTCTTTAACGCCCAGTACGAATCGGCCAATATGATTATTCAGGACGGTGTGATTCTGGCGGCTCATTATGCTCCGGCCTCGCCATACTCTACGGGATTTATGTATTCACCCGATATGGGCAAGACTTGGGCACAGTACGACCTCGTCGCGTTCGGCCCGCGCTCGCCGGTCCGCTTCCACAAGAAAAACAGCGAAGGCTGGTTCCGAATCGACCTTAGAACCGGATGGATAAAACGCAGCGACGTAATATTCATCAAGCCGAAGCCCTAAGGACAGGCTATCTGATATGAATTTGCGCAAATGATACCCTCTAAAACACAAATATTTTTTGCTAAAAGCTGGCCATGGACTCTTATGTTCTGGGGATGTCCTCTTTGTATCGGACTTGGTTTTGCAATGCCCTTGTATCTTGCCCAAAAAGGATTCATCTCCGCGATCATTACAGGCGCATCTGCTGGTGTACTTATAAGTTACTTCGTCCTTCGTGGTCTCAATTACATCATAACGCGTATGAATGGAGCTCCATTTCAAAAGGGAGATACTGTTCAGGTTCTTGCTGGTAAATATCAGGGACAGACAGGAAAAGTATACGAAGAATGGAAGGATCGAAAACAAGTGCGAGTTGACTTGGGTGAGCAAGCAAAGAAGAATTTAAAAGACATCTTTTCCTTCAATGAAATCTGTCGCTCGGAAAACGTTTCCGTGTAGCTTTACGGCTCATAACCGAGCTTTCCCCAGATGCCCTTCTGCACCCACTGCACATCCAGCTTGCCTTCGTCGGTAGCCGGAGCAATGAGCCCCTCCCAGGTTCGGACGTTGTTGCGTCCCTGCTTTATAGTTTCGATCCCCTTCCACTTGTGGTATTCGGCGTGACCGTCGCCGCAGGAAAAAGTAGTGCCGTCACCGTGTCTTGTTACAGGCTGGTCCCACCACCTGGGCTCGTTGTACCTGGTGGAATAAGCATCCGGACTCGACAGACCCTCGTCGATGAAGATTAATCTCCGGGCCGGCTGGGGTACAAGCATCCGTTTCTTGAAAACAGGACTGCCGTCTATCGACCTGCCGTTACTGGTTATCATCATAGCGTATGTCATCAGCTCACCCCTGTAGCCTGCCGGGCATTTGTAGAGATTTATCTCTTTGACGTACGGCCATAACGCTCCATCCTGGATTCCCTTTATCTGGGCACCCTCCGGTAACTGCCCGCCCTGTGCCCAATCGGACGCCCAGGTGACACCCACCCATGGATCGCCGAACTGGCTCCTCCACGTACCGCCCGCCTCGCAGCTTACCAGCTTATCGTCGTTGTCATCGGCGTACAGAATCCACGCCATACCAAGCTGCTTTAGATTGCTCAGACACACCGCCCGCTCGCCCTGCTCTTTGGCCCTCTTAAGGGCCGGCATTAATATCGCCATCAATACCGCGATTATGGCAATGACAACTAAAAGCTCTATTAGTGTAAAACCCTTTCGCTTACACATGATGCTTACCCTTCTCTGGTTACAGAGAGGTCATGACTTTACTGATATGCTTATCTGAAATCATTATAACACATTCTAGCGGATTAAAACAAGCGAGTAATTGATTCGTAAAGTCAGGGCCGTAGCGGTTTGCTTATTTGGCTCCGAGCCATTTTTGGATTAGATTTCTATAACCGGTATCAGTGTAAAACACTTTATTTTCGTATCCGTACTGACGAATAGTTTTATGTTCTTCTATCTTACGAATAATTTCCTGACGCGAATGTATCTCGCCTTCGATTTCGTATCTTCTTATTAACTCGTTCACAAAGGCATCGTCTATAATGCCTGGAATCCCCTCCGACATTTTATGCTCTTCGAGAGGCTTGTGGAAGACAAAGCCGGTAAATACATCGCGGTATTTATATTGACTGGGAACAGGAAAATAATCGAAACTATCATCACCAAACGGGGAATTTGCAAAGTCAAATCCGGCATCAGTATTGCCAAGGGCTGCAAAGGCCGCATCCCACTTTCCATCCTGCAGGGCCGTCATTTCAATTTTATTGTCTGTCGAGCCCATTAAAATCTTGACCGAATTTATCATAACATTCGCCACCATTTTTGGATAGTAGGCCATTAAAAAACCACCCACATTCTCAAATTCCCTTGTTCGTCTGCCCATTGCGATTTTGAGATGAGGAAACGCGTGACGATAATTCATTATGATAAGGGCCTTTTTGCTCGGGCTGGTTGAATTGTAAATCGCATCGAATTTATCGGCAATCTGATCGGCCATTATCTTGTCACGCTGGCGGAGCTGCTCACGAAATGCCTGGTATTTTGCCGCCGTCATCCCATCCC
Source organism: uncultured Pirellulales bacterium (assembly GCA_964537355.1). Lineage (GTDB taxonomy): Bacteria > Planctomycetota > Phycisphaerae > Sedimentisphaerales > Anaerobacaceae > NIOZ-UU13. Next base: position 3,533 of record CAZIAN010000163.1, read on the forward strand.
AGGTAAAAGGCATGCCCGATGGATATATATGAACTTTCCTGTCCGCAGATAGATTTCTGTTTAACTGATGTACCTTTTTCAGCAGCTCATAGTAATTCGTCAGTTCCCGATGAGGAAAAGACGAGAAATTTCTAAAGATATAGAGTAAATGTTCTTTTATAGCTTTTTCATCCAGGGTTGTATCCATCAAAAAGGATTCGACGGCCGGGCGTATCGAGCTTGTTCCTGTTTCAGTGAAAAGATGGCCGACCTGCTCGGCGAACCGTTTGTCACTGATGATATCGTGAATAAAATCATACTGTGTCATCTCCGCATGAGCCCGGTCACACAGGATAACAATATCATATGGCCGAACAGGTTCATGACGTAATCAACCGGGGATTGATTCCGGTTTTTGAGAAATTGCACATACTTGTCAATCGCCTTATTATAATTTTGATTTTGAGCCTGTGCTTTTGGGCAAATCGCAGAAATGAACAGCACCGAAAAAAGAACGAGATGTACGTACAGGCAAAATCTTTTCATTTATCTTCTCCTAAAAAATACGGCCGGCTTAATTCTCAGCCATGCGAGCAAAATAAATCTGCTGTGTTCTATTAAAGCCTTCCGGCGTCAGGTTGAGTCTGTCAAGCAGCTCATACGGCAGCATGGCGGCAAGCGTCTCGCCGGTAAAGTCGCTGCATGCCACGAAATGAGCCGTGAAAATAACAGCCCCCAAAAGGTCAAAATCGCTGTCAAGCAGCGGGCTGTGGTGCCTGAGTACAGCCTGTTGCAGAAGCTGCGAGAAGTTCCATTTTTTGCACAACTGCATACCCACCCGGCAATGGTCCAGCCCCAGCAGCTTTCTTTCGTCATCAACGATTGTAGTCATCAAAGCACACGAAGTACCGAGCAGCGGTGCCGTTACTGTGTTGCTCAGAAGTATTATCGCCAGCCTGCCCATATCGTGAATCAGCCCGGCCACGGACGCCACCTGGCAATCATGCTCGTCTGCTCCGAGTATTTCAGACATCGTCCGGCAGGCAAGCGAGATTTCCTGAGAGTGTCGGAAATAATCATCCAGATGGTCAACCATGTTAAATTCCTGTGCGATAATATCCCGGGCGTACCATACGCCGATCAATTGTATAAGCGGCTTAATGCCGACGCTGTTTACAGCCTCCTCTATAGTATCATCGTGGCCTTCGGGTCTGATACTGAATGTGTTGGCAAGATGAAGAAGGTCGGCACAAAGGCCCGGGTCCTGCTTAACATACGCAAGCAGCTCCTCGTCGTCCATCCCCTGCACGTTGGCCGCGTCAAGAAGCTCACCGACATTGCCCGGCATCGGAGGAAGCCTGTGAATGAACTCGGTTACCTTATCTTCAAAATCCTTCTGCGTTTCCATTTTATTACGCCCTGCTGATTTTCAAACTGCAATAATGGTAAATCAGAACAGCCGCGAATTCAACATTTTTCCACATTGAAATAGATACTTTAATTACAATTACCAAGTTGATAATGTAGGGATGCAGCTTCGGACTTTTTACCTTTCAAAATAACGGTAAAAATCCTTACGATGCCCGATTCTTAAGACAAGAACAATGACATGACTTTCTTTAATCGTGTAAGCTATACGAAAAATACCCGAACGGATTTTGAAGAACTCAGGTTTGCTGCTTTTTATTCGATTGCCTTTGCCGCAAGGGTCATGAGCTAAAGATGAGATTTTGTTCATTATCTCTCGCTGATTTTTTTTAGTCTGTTTCCTTATAAAATCAGCGGCCGTATCTGCAATCTTAATCTTGTAAATCTTCCCTGATTTAGCCATCCGTTATCACTGTTTATAATCCAAGCTCTTTTTTCAGACTATCGAAGCTGATAAACTTACCTTTTTTCAATGCCTCTTTTGCAAGCTCCAAATCCATCTGGTCCTCAAGCTGTTCCAACAATCTCATATCATCGATTGGAACAACAGCAAACAGCGGCTTGTTGTTGCGTTCAACACAAATCCGCTCTCCCGTATAGGCAACTTTATTAGCATAATCCGATATGTCTGAACGAAATTCACTTACTTTTATAACTGTCATCGCTTGCCAGCCTTTAAATACAATTTGTACGTTTATATCCTTTCGTACAAATTGTACAAAATATTCAATGAAAAGTCAATCTTTTTTCAAGAAAAAACTGTAGAAATGCTGTTTATTCATAAAAAAGCCATTTTTCGGTGCGAATCGGACATATTCTGCCAGCCATTGTACAGGATATCGAAAAAAGAATACAGCGAATTATCGGGCAGAGTAGTCATAAAAGTCCGAACATTTGAAGTTGACGGCTGTGTTTGATTCTGCTATCCTTCGCAAGTTATGAAAATTGACCTTTTTTTAATGAGAGGACATTATGAAACGAAGAACATTTCTTGGATTAAGTGCAGGTATGGCCGGCAGCCTCTGTCTGGCAGGTTGTGAAAGTCTGAACATAATGGGAGGTCCAAAAGTGCCTTTTAAGATTTCGCTCGCACAGTGGTCGTGGCACAGAAGGCTTCGCGGTCAGCAGCAGCCGAAGATGGACAATCTTGATTTCGCCGTCAACGCCCGTAAGTTCGGCTTCGAGGCAGTCGAGTATGTCAATCAGTTCTTTATGGACAAGGCCGAAGACACCGCATATCTGGCCCAGATGAAAACACGCGCGAAAGACAACGGCGTCAAGTCCGTATTGATTATGTGCGACGGTGAAGGAAACCTCGGCGATCCCGATTCGCAGCGGCGCACCCAGGCGGTCGAAAACCACTACAAGTGGCTCGAAGCGGCCAAGTATCTCGGCTGTCACTCGATACGCGTCAACGCCGCCTCCAGAGGTACATACGATGAACAGATCGATCTGGCCGCCAATGGACTGCAGCGTCTCAGCATAAAGGCCATTGGATATAAACTCAATGTTATCGTCGAAAACCACGGCGGCCTTTCATCCAACAGCCAGTGGCTTACAAGTGTCATCAAAAAAGTCGGCCTGCCCAATTGCGGGACACTGCCCGACTTCGGCAACTTTCCGCCGGAAGCGGATAGATACGAATCCGTCAAAATGATGATGCCCTATGCCAGAGGAGCCAGTGGCAAGAGCTACGACTTCAACGAACAAGGCGATGAGACCACGATTGATTTCTACCGTATGATGAAGATTGTCGTTGATGCCGGCTACAATGGCTACGTCGATGTTGAGTACGAAGGCAACAGGCTAAGTGAAGACGATGGTATCATTGCAACAAAAAAACTGCTGGAAAAGATTCAACAACAGATGATGAATGCGTGAGACGAAACCGCCATCGGCGAAGTTGCTGATTTATTCCAGCTTCGAGATTAGAGTATGATTGTCGGTGTACTGACAGCTCATCTTTCCCTGCAGGGGATAACCTCACTCAAGGGAAAGCGAAGCATAATCAAGAGCTTAATCGGCAGGCTCAAAAGCCGGTTCAACATCTCAATTTCAGAAGTTGATCACCAGGACAACAGGGCCCTCGCCGTCATCGGTATGTCAATAGTCAGCAACGACTCTCACTTCATAGACCAGCAGTTCGACGCCATTATTAATTTTATGCGCAACGACGGCCGGTTCTATCTGAGCCAAATAGAGCGGGAAATCTTCTAATAAATATCAGCGCCTTGTAAACTTATCGAACACCGAAATTACCGGCAGGGCATTGCCGTCTTCACCAAACATGCCTCTTCTCCGAAGGCCTCCCATCACGGCAGGCTCCCACCAGAAGACGCCCTTGCCTCTGTTGTCAGGGGTGTTAAGAACAATCCTATTTACTTCTTCCAAAAACTGCCTCTGCCCTTCAGGTGTCTCCGGGAAAGGTGCTTTCTTATTTTTGTATTCAGCCTGCCTCCAGTTATAAGCCACCTCCACGAGAATGATGTCCTTCTTGTATTCATTGGCCATGAATATCATATTTTCTCTAAGCTCAAGCAAAGTGCCGTGCCACCACGGGTAGTAGGACTGTCCGATGATATCGTAGTCAATACCATAAGAGTGCCACTTGTCAAAAAAGGCCTTTGTCCGGTTCTTGCTGCCGCCTTTATCGATATGCACCATAATCAAGGGGCGTTTACCATTGCCCCGGCCGGCATCAATACCGTTAATCTCGGCCTTCATCAGCTCGGCGAAGTTGTCCCAGTTATCTGTCAGCTTGCCGTCGGGCCAAAGCATGCCGTTGGATATCTCGTTACCAGGCTGGACCATGTCCGGCAGGGCACCGGCCTCCTTAAATGCGACTATCGTATCACGGGTATATTCGAATACCGCCTGCACCAGCTCGTCATGAGACTTATCCACCCAGGCCTTGGGTATATATTGCTTGCCCGGATCGGCCCATGTATCGGAGTAGTGGTAATTCAGTAAGAACTTAAAGCCAAGCTTCTTCGCCTGCTGAGCCAGGGCAATAGTATATTCAAGATTGTTCGGCAGGCGCGTCGGTGTATGGAACAGCCGCAGCCGAATCCAGTTGTAGCCGTGCTCTTTGAATATCGCAAGACCCGGCTTTTCTTCGTCATTGTCCTTAAACACAGTCCCGCCGTCCTCGGCCTGTTTGAGAAAGGATAAATCCGCACCGATGGCGTAATCCATCGCCTGAGCAAATCCGCATATACACAACTGCACTGCAATCAGGAATACCACTATTACAGAAAGTGAAAACTTATTAAATTTAATATCTCTATTCATTTTTGCTGCCCTCCTTTTCATTATTGTCACTGTATTTCGATACTTAAATATTCACATTTGAAGTCAGGCGTCTATTACAGAATCTTATCGACGATATACCTAGCGCCGATAAAAATATCCACGCCCATCGCCGCACAAAGCACAAGCTGACGCAACAGCCTCATCCGTAATTTAGCACGTATCATAAAGAAAATAATCGTGACCACAATCGCACCGAGCATATACATTTTACCGGCTTCCGTAAAGAGTTTTGCGTATCCCGACCCCAGACCTAAAAATGTCTGAAAGTATTTCGATGCCAGCAGTAACGTTGCGATAGCAAGTGCGGCCATAATCGCCGCGGTCACCAGTATCCACCCGCGGTCGGCAAAGCCGGCTGAGGCAAGCCCCTGCATACCTTCGCCTATAAGCACAGAACAGCACAAAACAGGAATCGCAAGCCACATAACGGGACTGACCTCAACATAAGAATTAAAAGCATCATAAAACGATAGTGCTGCACCGAGAAAAATAATCACAACCACGCTATACCGCCGGGCCGCCAGCATCATACAAAAACCAATAACCAGCGCCGCTATCGGAATATGATAAAAGCCAATCAGAGTCAGGTTTTGTTTAGCCGTGATAAGTGGAGCAAATAAGCCCGTCAAATCAGCCGTATGCAGCCTGGCCTGTGTTGACACTGGGAATAACCGGTAGTGAGTTGACACCTGAAAGAAAACCACTATCGCCAGAAACGGCAGGACCACAAGCGGAATCCTTAACCATCGTGACTTTTCTTTGAAACCAAACGCAGCCGGGCAGAACAGCCAGGGTATAACCGCCGCCAAAAAACCTGCACTTGGGTGAAATTTAACTAATCCGATTAAGAATGGTCCGAATCCGTAAATAGCTCCTGCAAAAAACGACTCGGCAAATCCGGCCACCCAGCGCCTGCTCAGCACATAACAACCTAAAGACGCCAAACAAACATTCACAACTAAAAGGTATCGCCAACTGTCGAATTTGCTTAAATAAGGCCAATATAAATTCCCGGCGAAGACGACATAAATTATCCCCGCCGTAAAGAACCTGATTAAACTGCTCCTTTTTATACTCATTCTTTCGCAGACGTAGAAAAGCGTAAAATTACAACGCAACGTTCATAAACAAACTACAAAAATCAAACTCAGGTAATTAAGCCCCTGACAAAATCAGTATTAGAGTTCGACCTTTGTTTCAGCTTTTTTGGCGGTATCAGGCTTTACTTCCACAATATTTATCGTCCTTGTCGCTTTTGGAAGTGTCGATTTCGGGCACTCGCCGGTCCAGCAATAAAGACATAGCTCCTCTTTTGGCCGCCCGACAGCCTCAACCATATCATCAACGGTCTGATATCGAAGCGTCGTAACTCCTAAATCCCTGGCAATCCATTCGACCATTCTTTTGTATTTTTCGGAATTTAGGAGTTACGACGCTTCGATA
>CAZIAN010000164.1:0-9624 GCA_964537355.1 uncultured Pirellulales bacterium
ACTGCACTGTTACCGACCCGGCCTATGTAAATGACATTCTTGACAGATTGGTGATGGAGCATCCTCGAATCTACCAGCAGCTTTTATATGTTGAGCAGCCGTTTCCGTACGACATTGAAGAAAACCAGATTGACGTTCACAGCGTTTCGGCGAGAAAGCCTTTGTTTATGGACGAAAGCGCCCACAACTGGAAAATAGTCAGACTCGGAAGAAAATTAGGCTGGACGGGAGTTGCGCTGAAAACCTGCAAAACTCAAACCGGTGCTTTATTGAGTTTATGCTGGGCAAAGGCGCATGGAATGACCCTGATGGTACAGGACTTGACCAATCCAATGCTGGCACAGATTCCTCACGTTCGTTTAGCGGCGCACGCAGGAACTATTATGGGTGTCGAGACCAATGCGATGCAATTCTATCCCGCAGCTTCGGCGCCGGAGGAGGTGGTACACCCGGGGCTTTATCGACGGCGTAACGGACAGGTTGATTTATCGACAATAAGCGGGCCTGGCTTTGGTTACAGGCTTGATGAAATCAAAAGAGACCTGCCGGAAAAAGCGGCAAGTTTTGAAAAGTAAATTTCGAACTGTTTTATGCTTTTATTATGGAGTAACTGAAAATGGCGAAATTAAGTGCATTCGCAGATGAAGTGACCGACGGCTTTTTAGAGCAGGTTAAATACCTGGCCGGCGAACATGTCGGTTATATTGAACCACGTTTTGTCGATAAAAAAAACCTGATGGATCTGACAAAAAACGAGTTGAATGAAGTGAAAAAGATGATACAGGACCATGGGCTGAAGGTAAGCGCCATCGGCTCACCAATAGGCAAGGTAAAACTCGACGAGCCTTTCGAGCCGCACTTGGATAAATTCAAACACGCCGTCGATTTGGCAATGTTTCTTGAAACTCCATTCATACGAATGTTCAGCTATTATGCTCCGGAAGGCAAAAATATCGATGATTATCGCGACCAGGTCATGGAACGAATGGCAGCCAAGGTTGAGGTGCTGAGTGATGTCAATGTTACGATGGTGCATGAAAACGAAGCCCATATTTACGGTCACACAGCGGAAAACTGCGTTGATATTGTAAAGACCATTGATTCACCGAAGCTTAGGCTGGTATATGACCCGGCTAATTTCGTATGGGGAGAAAAGAAATTAGATAATGTCGAAAGCTGCTGGCCAATTATGAAGCCTTATGTTGTTCATATTCACATCAAAGACTGGAAGCTTGGAGCAAAAGATGTGGGCAGCATACCGGGCGAAGGCGACGGACAAATCAAAGAGCTGCTTTCAGAGCTTGCGGCTATGAACTACGATGGCTGCATGACAATGGAGCCTCACCTGCAATCCGGCGGTCAATTCGGAGGCTCTACGGGGCCGGAGCTATTTTCAAGGGCCATCGCCGCCGTAAGAGAGCTTTCAGCCGAGGTTGGACTGGCTTGTGATTAATTTTAGACGGAAAGGAAAACACAGATGAAAACCTGGAATTTTGGAATAGTTGGTGCCGGATTAATCGCTGATTTTCATGCAAGAGCCATTGGCGATATTCCGAATGCAAAGCTCGTCGGCTGTTGTGACAAGGTACCGGAGAAAGCTAAAAAACTTGCCGATAAATTCGATGTTCAGGCTTTTGACGATTATGAAGATATGCTCAAGAGCGACCAGATAGATATTGTTACAATCGCCACACCGAGCGGATTTCATATGGAGCCGACCGTCGCCGCAGCGCAGGCAGGAAAACACGTATTATGCGAAAAGCCTATGGATATTACCCTGGAACGAATTGACGCCATGATAGAAGCCCACGAAAAAAGCGGCACACTTCTGGGTGGCATATTTCCGTATCGATTTAACGATATGATGGTACCTTTAAGAGAAGCGATAAATTCCGGACGCTTCGGCGTGATTACTTACGCCAGCATATATGTTCCCTGGTGGCGTACCGACGAGTATTACAAGGACTCATGGCACGGTACATGGAAACTTGACGGCGGCGGAGCGCTGATGAACCAGTCTATCCATATGGTTGATATGCTTTGCGATATAATGCCGCCAATCGAATCTTTGCAGGCATTCACGGCCAAACTGGGGCACCCTCAGATTGAAACAGAAGATACCGCCACCGCTGTGGTGCGATATACGACCGGAGCGTTGGGAGTTATCTACGGAACAACGGCCTCGTATCCGGGACAATTCAGGCGTTTTGAAATTACCGGCACAAAAGGCACTGTTATAAACGTCGAAAACAGCATTACTCACTGGCAGTTTATCGACGAAAAACCGGAAGATGAGCAAATCCGAAAAAAATTCGGCGAAATCGAAGGCGGCGGCGGAGTATCCGACCCGGCGGCCATCTCATACGAGAATCATACGCGTAATTTCCGAGCATTTATCGAATCGCTGGAAACCGGCGAAGACTTCTGGATAGACGGACGAGAAGCACGTAAGGCAGTGGAAGTGATTATCGGCATATATAAATCCGCCAAAGAGCAGAAACTTGTTAAGCTTACCTGATAGCGCACTAAACCATTTCGGGGATTCGGCGTTTGGGTATTTGCAGAACAGAAGGTTTCTCTCGCGTAAAAGTTATACCTCTGCCCGTAACAATTTCCTTTTGCTCTCTTACAAAGTCTATATATTGCAATAAACCCCAGGCGCTATTGTTCCAGCTCATTTGATAGCCCCTCTGGTGGGCCTGCTTTTCCATCATCAGGCGTTTATTCTTGTTGAAAACAAGATAATCGAGACCTTTGGCAATTTGTTCGTTTGATGGATCCCCCGGATCTACCAAAATGCCTCTGGAGTACCGTCCGATGATAACGCCTTCCGGACATCGCTTATTCGAATGAATTAACTCTACTGCATATCTGAATTTCGTTGTTATCGCCACTCTGCCGGAACCAAGCGTATCGGCAAGTATTCCACTTGATATCTGCTCCATATTTAAATAAGGCAAAAGCATCACATTCGTGGCCCCATAGAATTGAAGCAGGCCGCTTTCGTTTAGAAAAGTATCATAAAACACAATGTCATATTTACAAAAGTCAACACCATCAAGATCCTTAACTTTGCACCAGCTAACTTTGGCATCTTCAAGCGCTTTACCCAGCACCTCCTGATATTCACGATACGGAGCACCGTCTTCGGCCTTAACAAAATCCGGGTGACACCGGCCGGCAATCAGATAAATTATTTTTTTTCTTTGCTCTGCCGTACATGACTCATTCACGAACCTGCCAAACGCACGAATGCTGTACTGCAAACCTTTGCCGGGAGACTGGAGACCTAATGTCGTGGCAAGAAATTGATTCTCTAATCCCAATTCCTTCTTTATTTCCAATCGATCAAATTGAGAAGGATTGTGCATCCTGATGCCGTGATCAATGTGCTTTAGCTTTAGGTGGTCGATTCCATAAGTATCGGATTCGAGTATTTGAATCGCACTTTCCGTAGTAACAATCAAACCATCACTAAATTGGGCAAGGTCCTGTATCGTTTTCTTCTGATGGGCATCCGGCTCATCCAGAACAGTGTGCAGATAAACCAAAGTAGTCAATCCATTCTTCTGAAAAACTTTTGCCATGTCAACATAATTAGTACCCTGGCCGTCATTGCCGTCCTTATCCGGATCAAGTCCGTATTCGTGCTGCAGTAAAACAACCGTGGGATTTTTACTTTCGCCTGCGCGGGTTATGATATGCCGGATCGTATCGGCCCAGGATTGAGGAGTATATTGATCTATAATAAGGTCAACCGGGATACCATACGGCCCGCTATTGTTGTTAATCGCCGCAACTCTTATATAGCCAATTTCCGCAGTAAAGTGTTCCAGCGCAGAGGCCAGGTCGCGTGAAAACGTACCAATTCCACACCTGCGCGGCGGGTACGTACTGACAATTCGGATGTTATACGACATAACCTAATCACTTTCGTAATGTAAACACCACCTTTATCGAGAATGAATGGCTTATCGTTAGATGGCCGCCATTACACCTCTGACATAGCCAACCGACTCGGCCAGTCCTGCCAATGGGTCATCAGCATCCTTTTCGTATTCAAACGAAACAACGCCCGAATATTGTATCTTTATCAACGTCTTTAAGAACTTCGGAATGTCTATTACTCCCCGCCCGATTTCCACTCCATGTCCTTTTGCCGTTGCCTCCGAAACATCCTTAATGTGCACATCCAACAATCTGTCCGCAAATTTTTCAATTGAAACCGCCAGGTCCGAACCTATTCGGGTCGTATGGCCTATGTCATTGCACAGACCAATCCGTTTATCCAAATCTTTTACTCTTTCATAAACACTGGCCGGTGTCGGATAAACTTTGTCCCCCGGCCCGTGATTGTGAATGGCCACTTTAATGTCGTATTCCTTCACTTTCTCATCAACCAACGGCAACAATTCAGGCGTTGGGGCCCCGACAATCACCTTCATCCCGGCAGCTTTGGCATAATCAAAAGCCTGATTCACCTGCTCCTTGTTTCTCATATAGATTACTCCACCGCCGTAAAGTATCAGTCCGGCTTCTTTGACTTTTGCAACAACGGAACGGATTTGAGCCGGCGTGCTGTCCAGCGGTAAATGCATGCTCTTGAAACATATATATTTCAAACCAACGCGTTTGGTCATCGCCAGTGTATCATCCAGGTTGAATTTTCTCAAGGTGTACGAGGCCAGGCCTAATTTGAACCTCTGCTTAGCGGCTTGGCGCGGAGCTGAACCACGAACCTGCCCCAGAGCGCTGCTTGCGCCTGTTAGCGAAACCGCCGCACCTATTGACGCTACCTTAATAAACTGTCTTCTACTTTGTTCTTTGTTTACCATCTGTGTTTTCTCCTAATTAAGTATTGTCACCCTGCTTTTTTACTTAAATGCCAAGAATAAAGCAAATGTCCTTCAAATGCAAGGAAATTCGCGCTGTGAAACTATATCAACTATTGCGGGGCCTTTCTTAGAACGCACGTTATTGTACCCATTCGTGTGGGATAAGATGGATAATAAGCAGGATATTCAGGTACTACACATTTCGAAACAGCTAATATCTTCAGAATCGGTTTGGATATATCGCCGAGTGGAAATAGACCGTTGTTTTCGCCCTGCCGAGCTGCTAATCCAGAAACCTTTTCAGTATAGCGGCTGTATGCATGGCAATCATCATCAGATAGTCCAAATCGCTGAGACTGTAATGCTCGTGTATCATAGCGTTGTCAACATACAGCACCCCGAAACAACCGGCCGGACGCATAATCGCCGCTACCATTGCCGAGCGTATTTTATCCTTTTTCTCCATTTGAGCTGATACACTCGGCATTACAAAAAACTGCCCCTTTTCAACCGCCTGAGTTATTTTCTCGCTGAGCTGTAATTCGCCAAGCTGAACAGGTGTGCCGTCTCGTCTTTTGCCTCCGTGACAGGTCATCGGGCCGGTTGGTTGCTTCCTCAAAGCACACCAAACATGATATGCACTGAACTGTTCCAAAGTAACATCCAACAAGGTCAATAACATCTCATCGAGACTGCCGGTTTCAAATATAATATTTGTTGCCTTCGAAAAATCCGACAATCTCCTGGCCGCCAATCTCATAGCAGGCGCATGCTGGGCGTCTGGTCTTCTTACCACAGTTTCGTGCTTGGGTGTTGTCAGGGCCGCCGAAACGTGAAGAAGTGTATCCTCGGCGTGAATTGGTTCCTCGGCACGAACTTCTTCAAGAATGATTTCAAGGGTGAAATCGGTTATACGCAAACAATCGCCGTGTTTGACTTCGGCCTTGCGAATTGCCTTATCGTTCAGATATGTTTTGTTCGATGAGCCTAAGTCTTCAATTATCCATTTTCCACCACCGGCATCACGGATTATCGCGTGCTCTCTTGAGACCCCTTTATCTGGTAGAAAAACTCGATTGTTTGCCCCCCTGCCAATGGAAATTGGGCCTTCGGTAAACTGGAGTTCTCGGGCGGCGCCGTCGCTTTGTTTTACAAGCACACGCATTGTTTTCTCTCCATATATTTAAATATGAACCTAACCTCTGCCCCCTATTATCCATATTCGAGACAATTTGTCAAGTAAACTCTTACCAGGATATCGAATATAATTTAAAAAACGACAAAATACGGCTAAAAAAAGACTTTATTGTTTCGTTTTCTGCTCAACAAAATCGTAGAATTACCCGCTAAAATACACAGATTAGGCTTTTGTTTGATGGTTGCGAATACGATGGCGATAGTGATCCAGGATAACAGCCGCTACTATAACACAGCCTGTGATAAGCCTTTTAGTCGATTCCTGCGCTCCAATCTGGGCCAGACCGGTACCTAAAACCGCGATGATAAGTACGCCGAAGAACGAGCTTACCACCGACCCGCGGCCACCCATCAAACTTGTGCCCCCAATGACCACTGCTGCGATTGCCTGAAGCTCCAAACCGTAACCGGTGTTGGGATTGGCTGAGGAAAGCCTCGCCGTGTGTATCACCGCCGCAATAGAGGTCAGAAAACCGCACAGCGCGAAGACCGCGAGTTTAAGCCCGCGCGGATCAATTCCGGACAAGCGCACCGCCTCTTCATTCGTGCCAATGGCTACGAGATAGCGCCCGAAAACGGTACGTGAAAGAACCAACTGCCCGGCCACAACAATCGCAACGGCTATGATAAATGGAAGAGAAAGTCCAAGAATTGAAGCCTCGGCGATTACCTCCACCGGCCCGCCGATATATATAGTTCGGGAATCAGTTACAAGATAGGCGGCGCCACGCGCTATTTCCAGCATTCCTAACGTAACGATAAAAGCCGGCAGCTTCCACCGTATTATTACCAGACCATTAGCCGTACCGCAAAGAATACCCACCACAAGGCAGACTGCAATCGCAGCCGGGAGGGGGAAATTGAATTTGACCAGGGAAAGACCCAACACCGCACTGGCTAAAGCCATAACCGACCCTACCGATAAATCTATCCCTGCAATTATTAACACAAATGTCATCCCAACAGCCACGATAGTTATATCCGGTATTTGATTGGCGATTGTCCTGAAGGTCGTGAGGGTAAAAAAGTTCTGAGCGGAAAGACCGAATATAACTAACAGCAAGGCCAGTGCCAGCGCCATACCAATATAATCCGTAACAAAAGCCGGCAGGCCCACAAAGCCCTTATTATTTATCTTTCGCATATTCTTCTCTTACTCGCTTCCGGGACACCTACGTACTGACTAAAAGCGGCAGACATTATTTTTTCCTGGTTCCACTCACTCGGCCCGAATGTAGCCGCAACCAAACCCGCCGACATCACCATAATACGGTTGCAAACAGCCATAAGCTCTTTGTTGTCCGATGAAACCAAAATAATGGCTTTCCCTTTTTCCGCCAACTCCGCGAGCATGCGGTATATCTCGAATTTGGCCCCAATGTCAATTCCTCTTGTAGGCTCATCGAAAATAAGAACATCACAATCCCTGTATATCCATTTCGCTATTACTACTTTCTGCTGGTTGCCCCCGCTCAATTGTCCGACTATCTGCTCATTAGACGAACAGCGTACACCCAGAGCAGAAATGTATCTATCCGCTACGGACCGCTCCTCAGCTATATCCATCCATCCAAAGCGGCTAATACTTCTTAACCGCGTCAGTGAGATATTAACACGCACAGATAACTCCGACAGCAATCCCTGCTCTTTGCGGTCCTCAGTAAGAAAAGCAATGCCATTTCGAACTGCATCACGAGGCTTGCGGATTTTGACCGGTTTATTTGTTCCAGATAGATATATTTCTCCACTGTCAGGTTGGTCCGCACCGAACACCGCTCGCATTGTTTCAGTCCGTCCTGAGCCCATCAGCCCTGCGACGCCGAGAACCTCACCACGACGAACTTCAAAGCTAACATCTTTAACTTTCAGGCCCCGCTTAAGCCCCACAACACGAAGCGCTACCTCGCCGGCTTCTGAGTCATACCGCAATTTTTCATGCTCCAAGTCACAACCTACCATTTTACGGATAATATCGTCAACGCACAGCTGGCTCGTTGGATTAGTCGAGATAACCTTTCCGTCCCGCAGCACCGTAACGCGGTCAGCTATACGAGCAACCTCTTCTATGCGGTGTGAGATATAGATGATGCCGACCCCTTCGGCCTTGAGCTTATTGATTTGAACGAAAAGAAGCTCTATCTCCCGGTCGGTAAGTGATGCTGTCGGCTCGTCCAAGGCCAGTATCCTGCACTGTCGTGACAATCCTGCCGCTATCTCAACCATTTGCTGGGCCCCAACTCCCAGCAGCCTCACAGGCATATCAGGGTCAACGTTTCCAAGGCCCACTTGTTCCATAATTTCTCTTGCATCATGGTTAAGCTTGTCATAGTTAATAAACCCGAATCTGTTTGGCAATTTTTCGATAAAGATGTTTTCCGCAACGCTCAGGTTGGAAATAAGATGCAGCTCCTGCATTACCATCCGGATACCATGTGTTTCGGCATCAGCTCTTCCATTTGGCCGATACTGCCGTCCATAAAGCTCCATCCTGCCAGAATCGGCTTTCTCGACACCAGCTATGATACTCGTCAGTGTACTTTTGCCGGCACCGTTTTCACCGACCAGAGCGTGAACCTCACCGGCCCTCAAATCAAAATCGACCGCAGAAAGCGCCTGCACACCGGGGAATGACTTGTTAATGTCACTTGCTCTGAAAAGTGTTCCACTCATAGCGGATTTCATTTAAGGCTTTCAACTGTAATAAGCTCAACGGGCGTCTCTCTATCCGAAGGCGTGCCGCCTCCTTTAAGCATCTCGAGCGCGTATTCGATACCGTACAAAGCTAATTTGTCCGCATGCTGGTCAACAGTGCAAAGAATCTTTCCTTCTTTGAGCAATCTTTGTACCGCTGTGATATTGTCGAAGCCAATGACGAGAATGTCATCCGACTTGCCTGCCGCTCTAATTGCCGCTATCGCGCCGAGGGCCATACTGTCATTGGCACAAAGGACAGCTTTCAGGTCTGAATATTCGGTAGTTAACGCTGAGACAATCGGTTCGGCCTTCGATGTCTCCCAGTATCCCGACTGTGAGCTGATAATATTCATTCCACCCGCTTTCATTGCATCCTCGAAACCAAGCTTGCGCTGAATGCCGTTGAATGCATTGGGCACTCCTTCGATAATTGCCACTTTGTCCCTCGGCTTTAGTTTGTCCGCCAGATATTCCCCGGCAAGCCTTGCTCCTTTGCGATTATCCGGACCGACAAATGGAATCTTGACGCCCTTGTCTTCTAAAACGGCAGAGTCAAATTTATTGTCGATATTAACCACAATAATCCCTGCATCCATCGCCCGCTTACATACCGGCACCAAAGCCTTGGAATCAGCCGGGGCAATCACAATTGCGTCCACCCTCTGGGCAATCATCAACTCGACATAATCGATTTGCTTGCCTACATCCTGTTCGTCTTTGATACCGACTACTTTAAGCTCGTACTCATCTTCGTGTTCTTTATGATGTGAGCGGGCGCCTTCCTCCATCGTCTTAAAAAACTCATTGGCCAGAGACTTCATTATCAATGCAACTGACGGTTTGTCCGACTTGTGCTGCTTACAACCAACCGCAAGAATGGATATAATCACTGTGCAGA
>CAZIAN010000165.1:0-9569 GCA_964537355.1 uncultured Pirellulales bacterium
CTTCGTTTTGTCTTCAGGTTCATCTGACTTTGGGAGCGCCTTGATAATGTCCTGAAGATTGTTGCTCGTAACTCCTTTTTGTTCGAGCACAACATTTACTCCATCAAACATGATTTCTTTTATATTGACTGTGTCTTTCAAAAGTGAGCCGGTGCTAACCGAAATACGGGCGTTACTAACCTCAAGCAGTTTTTCATATTTGTAGCCCGGTGGATTATCAATTACAAGGCCCTGGAAGCCAACTTTGGCCCCTAAGATTGAAAAGTCCATATCATCTATATTGACCGGAACACTTAATGTTTTACTTGCTGCGGTTTCAATCCCTGTTTTAAGAAGGCTGTTGCCGAAAAAATGAATCACAACCACGATGCAGACAATCAAAGCTACAATCGCAAGCAAAACAATGCGCAGGATTTTACGTAAACTTTTCATTGTTCTGTTCTCCTAAAAATATATTTCCATTTATTGCCCAGCCATCGCATTGATAAACTCATTGGCTTCTTTGATGGAAGCCTCCATTTCCTTAATAAGCGTTGCGATATCAGCTTCTACAGAAGCAAGTTCGTTCTGCAACGATGCGATTGCCTGGGCATTGAGATTGTGTTTAAGAAAAAGAACCTGGTCATTGAAAGCAGTAAGAACGGGTTCTATTTTGCTTTCTGCCCGTTTCATTGCGGCTATGAGCTGAGAGTATCGCTGACGTGTCTTTTTCAGTTTTTGCTCACTCGAGCGGCGCAGCTCATCGCTGGCGTACTGGCCCAATTCGGATTCCCACTCATTGAAAAGATCTTTGGCAACTTTTTCAACGCTGGCTATCTGGTTCCGCACGCTCTTTGCTTTTGCTTTGCTTTTGTCGAGTTCGCTTTTTAGTTGATTGTATTTGTCTTGAAGTTTGCCACCACTGAACTCGACAACGGCACTAAACTTCTCCAGGGCCGATTGAAACTGTTCTTTGGCATCTTCCTGGGCGTCGCGGGCATCCTCTACACGGCTGACCAATAAGTCCCGTTTGTGCTGGCCAAACGCCTCCATTGTTTTGTAATAAGCGCTCCGACAGCCTGTTATTGCCAACGCCATGATAACAAATACTGACAGCTTGGTATTTTTCATAGTAATTCCCTTACTGATTATTTTCGATCCATCTATCAGCTTATGTTAAAAGCTATAACCTACACCCAAAAGGTATTTCGTATCTGTACTATGTGAGCCAAGAGCAGGTGTGGTGTCATAGTCAAAGATAACCTTGAAAGTCGAGAACATCTGACTGGTAAAATAAGCCCGAATCTCGGCAGTAGATGTGAGATAATAATTAGATACCTTGTCAATACTCGGATAATATGTCAGATCGTGAATAAACTTGACGTTCTTCATTAATGTCTTGTCGAAGTTATAGCCAGCCTGGAACGAGACTTCACTGTTGCTGTCGGTCTGATTGTCAAACTTCTCATAGAGAGAGGCCAGACCAAATTGAGTCGAAAAATTCAAATCTTCGGACTCAATCCACTGATAACCGGCACCGCCGCCGACAATCATCCTTCGGTCGAGTTCAGCAATAGCATCCTTTTCATACCGGCCGTCCACAAATCCATAAAACTTTTTCGAAAAGAAGTAATCGTACTTCGCTTTTGACCGCCACCAATCCTCAGTGGTATCCTTATCGCCTGTTGTCTTATTCTGCTGTTTGGTTTTTGCATAAACTACGCCAACCTGAGTACGGTCATTGTGAGTTCTTTTGCTCATATTAAAACTGCCGCTTACAGACTCAGTTTTTGTATTGCCGTGAGTAGAAGTAATGCCAGCCGAAAGATTGCCTGTCCATTTTGGTAAAGGCTTTTCCGGCGGATTTATCGAAGAAATGGAAGTAAGTTCGAAATCCTGCGCCTTCACTGTACCGGCCCCTTCGATGCCGAACTTCCCGGGTTCCGAGTTTACTATCTTTTGTAAAAGAACGGTTTCATCCTTGAGATGAACTGCTATCGGGTCATCAGTGCTGAACGTTTTTATCTTTGATATGTCTATTGTTACATCGCCGATAGCTTCTGATTTGAAAACCATCTTGCCTTCCATGAGGTGGGTAATTTTCCCAGTAAGACGGTCTCCATTTGTGAATGTGATCTCGTCTGCATGAATTGATTGAGTACAGAATAAAAGACAAAACATTAAAACCAAAATTTGCGCACGCATAGTCATACCCTTTCACCTAATTAAATTTAAAAACAGTTACTACGATCATCATGTCAAATATTGAAATAAACTTTTCAATTTGAATAAACATCTTAAGAGCCTTGCTGAGTTCCATTCTTAATATGAACATCCCGCTGTGGAAATGGTATTGTGATATCATTTTTGTCGAGAGCAAGCTTTATTTTTGCAGTCATGCCGAAATAAACGTTCCAGTAATCTGCTGAATTGACCCAGGGACGAACGACAAAATTTACACTGCTGTCGGCAAGCTCAAAGACAGCTACATTCGATTTGGGCTCTGGGAGGACTCTTCCATCTTGAGCCAGAACATCCTCGATTATCGTTTTGGCTTTTTCCAAGTCATCTTCATAGGAAATACCAATTACCAGATCAACGCGTCTTGTCCCATTGGTCGTGAAATTTAAAATATTACCATCTGTAATCTTGGAGTTGGGAATTATCGCTCGTACATTATCAGGGGTATTAACAATAGTATTGAATATTTGAATTTCCTTAACTGTTCCTTTGACTCCGGATGCTTCAATAAAATCTCCGACCTTAAAGGGATGAAAGATAATCATCAGAAAACCGGAAGCGAAATTAGAAAGTGAACCTTGCAGGGCCAGACCTATAGCTAAACCAGCCGCACCAAGAACTACTGCAAATTGAGCTGTCTCAACTCCCAGAGGTGCCAAAGCAGCGATAACCACAAATAGTAACAAAACTATGTTGCTGAGATTCTTGATAAATTTAGCTAATGTTTTGTCAATACGAGCTTTGATGAGTGCCGTTTCTATCCATCGGGAGATGACTTTTGCCAGCAATCGGCCGACAAGAAAGATTATTAAAGCGCCTATAACCTTAAATCCATATTGAGCTAAATATTCATAGACCGTCTGTAAAATTTCATCTACATTTATACCTTTTACACCATCTATACCCATTGTGTTTACCCTTTAAAATTATTTTTCAGATTTCTGTTCCGGGGAGATTATGAAATATTTTAGTGTTATGTCAAGAGAAAATACAGCAAAATATCCCTGCCATTCAGCGTTCTTTGCTGGCTATCATTTTATCCTGACCGGTCGGCAAGGATGAGGATAATTGTAAAAAATTGTTTGTGTTATGATATTTAGTGTATTAGAATACTGTTTTCTACTCGGGGCGTGGCGCAGTTTGGCTAGCGCGCTTGACTGGGGGTCAAGAGGTCGCAGGTTCAAGTCCTGTCGCCCCGATTCAATACTTTCCTCATTTTATGGTGTATGTCTGAGAATCGACCTTGAATGGTCCGTCCAGTTCGATAGTTGCGGTAAATGGTCCGGCTACATTTGGAGGCTCTCGCCACGAGAGCGAACAGGTGCCGCCTCAGCCATACTCGAAACTGAAAGTTCGATCGTAGGTACCATCACTATTCTTGATATTTAGTTTCGGGGCTTGCGGCCTGGCACCGTTTTGAGTCAGTTCTATATACTCATCAAGACGCCCTTTGATTATTTGATTGAAGGAGTATATTGAACCGCTCTTTCTTGCATCCACGGTTGCTATGATAGGCTCTCCGATATCCAGTTTTGTCTGGTTAGTATCATTTACTTCAAAGAAAGTCTGATCATCGAAACTTTGTCCTGTTAATACCCATGTTTTGCCCTGGTCATCTTCGCGTTCAGTTCTCCAAAGACGTGTAGTATATTCTCCAACAGGCAGTTGTGTTACACCCTTTTCAGGCTTAATATTGATAATCCCATTTTTACCATCAGCGGCAAACTGGGTAATTTTCTCCGGCATGCTGATCGAACCGTAAACTACCTCCTTATCTGGTATGGCTGTTGGTGCATTTTTCATCCGATACATTGATACTGCCAACAGCCCAAATAGGCCTAATCCCAAAGCTACCCAAACAACAGATTTGTTTTGCATCTGTACACCTCAAAATATAACTAATTTATCAGTCGTACCAATATGCTACTTTATGCTTCACATTAAAGTAACATATTGTTTCAATAATCATCTTACAAAAAAAAGAGACTTTACACAACATTTTTTCGTTCAGTTTCTTTTCACAAACTGACATCTATTTATGGATATTTTACATTTTTCCCCTGTGAACTCCAGCCTTTAAGTAATCGTATAATATTATGAGGGGGGGCACAATGCGAGCCGGGTTGTATTCCACTCTCCTCCACCTCTCGGCTCGCTGTTTGTATTTTACATAATCTGTAGACCGATCTTGACAATTTCGAGTTTTCATTATGTACTTTGTGCAGGAACAAGAGGTTTCAGGTTCAAATCCTGTTGCCCCGATTACAGGGCTATTTGTTGACATCTTTAATCCGCTTAGTTTTGCTAAATATTGCGAATCCCAACACGGTTAACAGTATCACTGCCGATATATGCCCCAGGATAGAAGGCTCCATCTGGTGCAAATGGGTACGAACAGATGGACCAAGATCAGGAAACATCACATCGAGTAATATACCGGCACCAAGGGCACTAACCGCGACCGTGAAAAGATAAACTATTGCAGTCCGTCCTCCCAAGGCCTTCCAGATTATTGTAAAGGAGGCGGCATTGGTAGCCGGCCCGGTTATAAGAAATACCAGTGCGGCTCCCGGCGTTAGGCCTTTCAATATCAACGCCGCTGCGACCGGTATCGAAGCTGTTGCACAGACGTAAACCGGTATGCCCAAAAACATCATTACCACCATTGCGAAAAAGCCGGTGCCCAGCAGCTTTTCCGCAAAAAGGTCGTCCGGCACTAAAGCGGAAATACAAGCTGCAATAACAAGGCCGATTAGCATTGCTTTACCAATATCGCGGGGAAGAGTAACGAAACTGTATTTTAATCCTCTGACAATCCTGCTGGTTTTATTAGCGCTGCTGCAACATTCGTCCGAGCAATCTTCTTTTGGGCGGTTCGGTTCCTCTTTTTCCCGGTCAAACGCATCAACCAACGCACCGCCAAGAATGCCGGTGACAAATGCTGCTACTGGTCTGAATACAGCAAAAACCGGGCCGAGAAGGCTTAACGTAGCAAAGATACTGTCAACACCGGTTTGAGGCGTGGAAAGTAAAAATGATATTGTGGAGCCTTTGCTTGCTCCGTGTTTGTGCAGTGATATTGATACCGGGATAACACCACATGAGCACAAAGGCAGCGGAACACCGAAAAGCGATGCTTTTACCAAAGGCCAAATCCCCCCGCCGCCCAGATGTTTTTCTACGAAACGTTGTGATATAAACACCGAAAGAATTCCAGCGACGAAAAAACCGAAAAGCAGATATGGCGACATTTCGGCTGCAGTGTACCAAAAACCAACAATTATCGACCTGGCAAAATCAAACATTATTTACCTATGTTTTGAAAGGAGCGGCTAACTTTCTATTGTCTGTGTTCTACTGACGTTACCCTGCAAATCAATTGTAACGTCGTTAAAACTCATTTCGATTCTATTTTTAGCAATGGCCTGTCGTGCAATATGAGTAAGACCTGAGCAGCACGGCACTTCCATATGGATGACCGATAAACTATTCAGTTTGTTGGCTTTTAATATTGCCGCGAGCTTCTCAATATAAAAATCAACGTTGTCAAGTTTAGGACAGCCCACAGCAATACTGTTGTCTTTCAACAAACTGTTGTGAAAATCACCCATTGCAAACGGTACGCAATCTGCAACAAGCAGCAAGTCGGCGTTTGCAAAATAAGGGGCCGATGGAGGCACCAGCTTCAACTGCACAGGCCACTGGCTGAGCTGCGACGGGACCTGAGCGGTAGAATCTGCGGCCGGGCCTTTAACTTGCAACTTCTGGGCCTTCATGCCGGGGCACACGAAATCAGCCTGCTTGTGGCTCTCTTTTTCCCTGGCCAGATGTACTTTGGTTGCTTCTTCGTCGAATTCAGCGGCCTGGCGTTTTTCAATAGTTATTGCGTCCTCCGGACAGTGGCCAATACAGGCACCCAGACCGTCACAATAAATTTCACTGACTAACTTAGCTTTTCCGTTAACTATCTCTATAGCACCTTCGGCACAGGCAGTTACACACTGGCCGCATCCATTACATTTTTCTTCGTCAATTTTTAGAATGTTACGCAGGCTCATTTTGCCATACCTCATTTTTAACTTTTTGATTAGTCATATTTCTTATTAGAACTCAGACATTATTATGCATATCTACCCTTATTAGTACAGGTAAGATTTATATTATCTGGCTTTTATGATTTATTCTGCCTCTTCGAGCGATGCCGGTCTAATCGAACCTCACTTACTCAGTTTTTTTACGTATGTTGCTATAATTTATTTGAAATTATTTTCATAAAAAGCTGCCAGCCATAGGTTAAAATAGCTGGCAGCCCTGTAAAGAAGTAGTTGGTTAAGGTTTTAGGGTGTAAGTTCCTGTCTTTCGGTGTTAAAACTCGAAATTAGAATTCCTCGTAAACCTTAACAATTGCACTCTATCTTCGGCTGAGCTCATAAGAGCTGGCACTGTTATGTGTATAGGCCACATTTGGTTGCCAGAAACCGGTTGCACCTTGCTCCCAGGCAAAATTGTCTGGAGAATAATTTTGACGAGTATATCCTTCCTGACAGCCTGTGACTATTAATATAGACAGTAACGCTACTAATACTAATACTACTTTTAACGCCTTCATAATTATTCTCCTTAACATTTTATGTTTTTAATGTGCATTATTTCTTTTCAAAATCACAATTAATCAATTCACTCGTTTTGCTATACGATATCTTTAATTTTATAGTATCGTATCAATCATATACGACCATATTAGTCCTACATGTTCATGAAAAACTATCTTTTCAGGAAAAATTTAACAAATCTCCGCTAATATTCAAAATACTTCAACTTTGAGTACTTCTGACTAATCCGGAACCTGGAATTGAAAAACATATCTGCGGCTATGCTCAGGAAAGACATATTTAAGTTATTCTATGTCTTCCTGAACATAGCTGCATTTTCTGATGACTTACCATGAAGTTCCGGAAAGTACCTCTTTATTTCAGCATCTCGGCCAAATCTTCCTCAACATTACCAATGGGCTTGATGTCGAATTTCTCCACAAGAACGTTCAAGACATTTTCACTAAGAAAAGCCGGTAGACTTGGGCCAAGCCGTACATTTTTTATCCCCAAGTGAAGCAGCGTAAGCAGAATTGCCACTGCTTTCTGCTCATACCATGACACTACGAGCGAAAGAGGTAAATCGTTTACACCGCAATCAAAGGCCTCGGCGAGCGCACTTGCAATCATGATGGCTGAATAACAATCATTGCATTGTCCGGTATCAACTAAACGAGGAATTCCGTCGATATCGCCGTAATCGCGTGAATTCAATCGGTACTTTCCGCATGCCGCCGTCAATATAACGCAGTCGTCAGGGACTTGCTCGGCAAGTTCGGTAAAGTAGTTCCGTCCCGGTTTTGCACCGTCACAGCCGCCTATAAAGAAGAAATGTTTAATCTTACCGGCCTTAACCGCCTCTACAATTTTTCCCGCAAGACCGAGTACGGCCGTATAATGAAATCCTGTACTCAGTGTTCCCTGTGGGTTCTCCGGAAGCGGCGGCTGGGAAAGGGCCTTGGCAATTACCTCGCTGAAATCTCTGTTCTTGAGGTGTTTTACACCGGCAGCGCCGGCTATACCGCATGTAAAGATTCTGTCCTTATATGAGTCTTTTGGAATCATAATGCAGTTGGTCGTAACTAAAATCGCACCGCTGAACTGATCGAACTCTTTCTTCTGATTCTGCCAGGCAGTACCGTAGTTACCGACAAGATGCTTGAACTTCCTGAGTTCCGGATAACCGTGAGCGGGCAGCATTTCACCGTGAGTATAAATGTTAATACCTTTTCCCTCGGTCTGCTTTAATAACTCATAAAGGTCAAGCAAGTCATGACCGGTAACAACGATTCCCGGCCCGGCCTTTGTACCGGTCGGCACTGTTGCAGGTGTCGGATTACCAAATCTCGATGTGTGTGCATCATTAAGCATTTTCATCACGCGAAGATTCATCTCTCCGGCTTTAAGGCACAATTCGAGATACCGATTGAGATCAAAGTCAACATTCGTCAGTGTTGAGAACATTGCTTCATGCATAAATGCATCCACCTCTTCGTCTCTTTGTCCAAGCTCTCCGGCATGATATGCATAAGCAGCTATCCCTTTTAGCCCGAAAATAAGCGTGTCCTGTAAGCTCTGAATGTCCTCGTCTTTGCCGCAAACTCCGACTTTTGTACATCCCGTACCCCCCGCGGCTTGTTCACATTGATAACAAAACATAATACTCCTTTCATATTTTCCAGATATAATATATTGTTGTTTTAACTTTTTACAAACAACTCTGCTGCTATCCGACGACCCTCGTCGGTCTTAAATCTTTTATCGATAATCTCCTGCAGTTTCTTGTTACTTGCCCAGCTTGAATCCGCCCGTAGATTTACGATCTGGTCGGCATCCCAGATAATTCTGAACTCAATCGTATCGATTTCTTTAGCACTGTGGTGATTTGCTATAATTTTACATATATGTTCGATGGCCTCGGCCGGGATATCCTGCTTTTTCAGAATCTCCCCGGCAATTGGCGGACCTTCAATTTCCTGATACTTGCCTGCCGAAGAGCCATGCTTATGTTCGGCTTCATGAATTCCGATATCGTGCAAAATCGCTGCCGCCCTGACGATCAGTGGGTCACCGCCTTCGACATTTTGTATCTGCTCGGCGTAATCGAGAACTGCAAGGGCGTGCTCTATCCGTTTTTGATCATTGCCAAAAACATTTTTCATCTGGTTTATCAGATTTTCCCGTATGACTTTCAGGTTCTTTACGACATCAACTCCCATGCACTGTGCGGCATATTGACACCATTCGGCGCAGCCGAGGTCTATCTTTGGATTAATGACTATTTGTCCGCAATTACGACATTTTAGCTTCGGCTCATCTTTGAAAAACTCGACATTTTTGCCACATTCGGGGCATTGCACTTCAAAGATATCTTCCGGTTTCCAAAATCTTTGGTCTTGTCCTGGACATCTAAACATATTTCCGCCTCTTTTAATTTCAAATAAATTAAACCTTCTTATGCACGAATCATAGTGAGTAACATCTTGAACTTTTCCCGGGCCGTAACTGAATGCGGCACATTACCCGGCATGATAATAATCTCTCCGGTTGCAACCTCCTTGTCCTGTCCGGCTATGGTCAACTGGCCGTGTCCGTCAATAATCTGTACAACAGCGTCGTAAGGGGCCGTATGTTCGCTTAACTTCTGGCCCTTATCAAAAGCAAAAAGCGTGATTGTGCCTGCTGATTTATCAAGTATTGTCTTACTGACAATCGAATCCTCGGAATATTCGACCAAATCCACCAGGCTTTGTCTTT
>CAZIAN010000166.1:0-9534 GCA_964537355.1 uncultured Pirellulales bacterium
CACCTCGCACAGCATTCCATCAATACGCTGCCGTACACGAAGCTTTCCTTCAAAAGGTTCGATGTGGATATCGGTTGCTCTGTTTCTTACCGCTTCAATTATGACCAGATTGACGAATTGGACCATGGAAGGCTCGCCGTCAATGGTTATGTTGATGTGGTCCTCTTCCTCTGCTGCACGATTATCATGACCATTGGAAGATGGGAGCTGGGAAACAAGTCGTTCAGCGGCTTCAGCTCCCAAGCCATAGATTTTCTTTATGGCCTGCAGGATGCCGTCCCGAGAGGCAAGACAAAAAACAGGCTCACAGTACATACCATTGAAGCGTGTGTGTAGCAAGAGACGTAAATCGTCTAATAGCTGGCAGTTAACTGGATTGTCAACCGCTATCTCCAGATTGCCATCAGCTACGCGCAGTGGCAGGCAGCATTGCCGTACCGCCAGCTCAACCGGTACCAAGTCTATGGCCTCCTTTGTCGGTTCGCAGTCCGCCAGATCTATTTTCTTTATGTTCAACCGCTCAGATAACACATCGAGCAGTGTCTCTTCAGACATCAAGCCGCTCTGGATGATGCCCTCTAACAGGCCGCTCTTACTATTATGCGCTACAGTGCCATAAATCTTTCCGAGTTGGCACTTGCTCAGTACCGCCGGTTCTGCCGAAAGAATATCCATGAGATTATGCTGAGTCATCATAATGGACATAAATTTGCTCCTTTTACTGGATGTACCCTAAAGCTCTAAGCTGCCTCAAACGATCCTCGTCTAATCGAATTTGGTCGGAATCTGAGTCTCGTGGAAACCGGGCTGCGAGATATTTGTTCTCTGATGACCACTCTTTCCACCGGCGTTCAAAAGATGCTGCCAAAGGTGAAGAATCTAATACCTGATAAATGCTGTTCTGTTCTCGAGGATCATTCGACAAATCGTAGAACTCTTTTTCACCAACCCCGTGA
Organism: uncultured Pirellulales bacterium; assembly: GCA_964537355.1. Classification (GTDB taxonomy): domain Bacteria; phylum Planctomycetota; class Phycisphaerae; order Sedimentisphaerales; family Anaerobacaceae; genus NIOZ-UU13. Next base: position 957 of record CAZIAN010000166.1, read on the forward strand.
TTTAGGATCATCTTGTTCCGGTTCTTTATTATTGCACATTTGCCGTTACTAACCCCTGCAAAAACATACTCATTAATACAAGAGACGCGTCCCTCGATGAGATCTTTCAGGCTTCTGCCTTGTATAGCCTGTTGGTGCTGTATTCCCAGATAGTCAAAAATCGTAGGCATGATATCGACCTGACTTACCAATGCATCGATACGCTTGCCTTTTGGAATTTCGGTTGGCCATCTAAGAATCAACGGGATGTGGATAAGTTCATTATATAGCGTATGTGCATGTGCAGTCTTGCCATGTTCATAGAATTCATCGCCATGATCGCCAAATATAACCACAAGTGTCTGGTCCAAAATGCCAAACCTGGTGAACGCATCCAGCAGCTTTGAGATGTATGTGTCCGTGTAGCGAATATCGCCATCGTAGAGGGCGATTATGTGATCCAGGTCTCTCTGAGGAGGACGATGACTTTTACGAGGCTCTTCAACTATACCACGTCCATCTATAGAACCATCGTAGTCGGGATCAAACAAAGTATCGAATGGAGGTGGAGGAATGTAATCATAGTGCGGATCGAAGTAGAACACAAACATAAAGAAAGGCTCTTGGTAATTTCGCTCAAGCCAATGCAGGGCAGACCGAGTAAGCGGCTCACTGGTCAGAGTCTGATGTACGTCTGGATTCGGAACGGTATTGTTGCCTGCTACATACTTGCCCATACCGATAAAATCAAGCCAGACAGAAAAATCGTCGTACAATTCAAAGCCCCGGCTAAAGCCATGTCGTCCGTCAAGAGTCGGATTACTGACAAATGCAACTGTCTTGTAGTTGTTCTCTCTCAAGACCTCCGCAAAAGTGGGTACACTTTCCGGTAGCTTTTTGTCATAATTATTAGTGCCGTGCACTTCGGGATAAAGTGACGTTAACACGGACATAACCGCAGGCATCGTCCAGTTCGCCGTTGCCATCGTCTTAGAGAAAGACACGCCCTCTTTCGCAATGGTATCGAGTGCTGGTGTCGTATTCCTCGAATACCCTAAGTGTCCCACATGGTCAGCACGAAGTGTCTCAATCCCAATAAGCAAAACATTGGGCCGCTTATGCAGCCCGCTGGTGCTTTGTTCTTCATGAGCATCCAACGCAAAGGCAAAACCGTCACCAGTGAACGATTGACCATCTGTTTCTGATGAGATGGCATCTTCAGAACATCCATACACCACTGAAAAGCTTGTCCACAAATGAACCAACAATACCAATAAGACAGACAGTATGACTCTGTTAGAAGACTGCATCATTGAGAGATCCTGCTCAAACGTTCAATGAAACTCTTGGCATGTTCGACATACTGCGATTTTGGATACTGCTCAACAAGTTGCCTAAATGTCTCCAATGCCTTGGAGTATTTTTGTTCTGAGACCTGTGCGTGACCTATAAGGAGCTTACTACGAGCGGCCATATCACTGTTAGGGTACCTCTGTATAATTTCTGTAAAGCGGTCAATTGCATCATCAGTAGCCCGCTCAGACATCCGGCCAAGCGCTGCGAGCATCATTGCCTGGCCTACTTCAGAGCTGTTCGGATATTTCCTTTGAAAACTATCCAACTGCCCGGTTGCACTGGTATAATCCTTATTAAGATACGCCAGCTTTCCTATTAGAAATTCCACCTGACTTACCTTTGTGCTGTCAGAGTATTTTTTAAGGAACTTTTGACATTCCTGGAGGGCCTTGTCGTATAGTTTCAACTGTTCGGCATAGACCTTTATAATTTCAAATTGAGCCTCTTGTGCTTCGTTGGCGTCGGAAGCCTCTGCGACTATCCTCTCATAGATCTCTATGGCCTTCTGATGGCTGTTGCTCTTCAGATACATATCCGCAATATTCTCTAACAATTCAACATTGCCACCAGCATTATCTATTTGCCGGACCGCTACATCCAGGGCCATTCGGGTCATGTAAGGCTGGCCTACCTCCTGAGAAAACCTGGCAAATCTGTATATCAGGCCTTTTGTATATTCCTGTGGGGTAGCAGCAACAAGAGACTTACTGATTTGCTCGAACGAACCTTTGTCAAGAAGTTGGGCTGCGAATAAAACCGGCTCAAGGCTAAGGTGTTTCCTGAAACTATTTGGCTCTTTGAGTCGCATGTTAGCCAAGCTGTACTCTGCAAACAAAAGTCGCGCCATCCGTTGTTTTTTGATCTGCCAGAAGATATTCATCATGCTGCTTCCCACAGATTTGGGGCTTGTATCAAGTGGATTTTGCTTTGTGGTAGCAATATAGACATTGCGGGCGTAGCGCTCGGATTGTGATTTCGAGCCTGGCTGCTGTAAAGCTCGCATTTCACGAAACAATTCAAACAGTGTGTTGTCAACCCTTGTAATTTGGTAAATGAAGCTGGGGGACTGTTTGCTTTCCTGCTCTTGTTCTTCAAAATTCCTGATCGCTTGAAGCCCGTATTGTTCTGCTCTCGCGTAATCACCCATTTTGACATAGGCCAGCATCAACATGACCGGTATTGTTTTGTTCATCTTGCCAAGCAAGGAATTTCGTCGTGTCTTGCAGGCAATTTCTTCTGATTTTAAAAGGTCCGCGACTCCTCTCTCAAAATTTCCGTCAATCATCTCACTGTAGGCGCGCAAGAATGGGATATGATAGCTTAGTTCTGTGGCCGACATATTATTAATATCCAGTTGTGTAATCTGAAAAGACTTAAACCACTGCGGCAAAACTGTTGGTCTTTCTATACTGGCCGCCTGCAGGTACAGGGCAACCGCTTCAGAGGTTCTGTCCATGCTCCGGGCTGAATCCGCCAAAACCAAAAGGGACCTTGCTTTTACGGTCGTATAAACTGAGTCAGATAGACTATCCAGTATACCTTTTGCCTCATTAACTTTTCCGCTATCGACCAGATTCCGGGCCAGATACAAACAGGCAAATTGGCAGGCCAGACCACCGGGTTCTGCACTATCAATCACATTTTGCCATTGCATGGAAAGCTTCTGGCCGTTCCATAGGTCGTTACAAAGTTGGCACAATCGCATGGCTTCTTCTTGCCTTTGTGCTGTTAGGAGCTCATCAACAAGTTGTTTCGTTTTCTCTTGGCGGTCGGTCTGGAAATTCGAAAAGAAATCTTTCAGCTCCTTAGATTTGAGCTCAATATCAGGAAATCTTCGATGCAGAACATCAAGAACTTCCCGGACATGTATTTGCTGAGAGTTTGCAAGCTTAATTCGTACCATATTTTTGGCTGCTTCGGTCGCGATTTCTGATGAATCTGTACTTTGAATAATTCTTTCATACAACTGCTTAGCATCGCAGATTGCTCCTGTCAGCTCCAATTGCTGAGCTACTTCCAGACAAGTCAGCTCGTCAAAAGTGATACCTCCCTGCTCAAGTAAAATACAGTATTGTCTGAGAGCCGGTTCCAGTCCATATCGTTCCAATAGGCAGTCCGATAGCAGTTTTCTTGCTTGCTGCTTAATAACTTCAGAGCTGCCATTTTCAATAAGATATATCAGCAAAAAAGGCACTGCCGACCGGTCAAAGGACTCAGGCTGAAAACCCGCAAGGTAATCCCGGTTAGGCTTTGTTAATTCTGCTTCAAGCACTTGCGGCCATGGAGTTGTTATTCCAAGTGCTACCAAACACGAACGTTCAACAGTCCGTTCAAACTGCTGCTTGCCCACGACCGCCAGTTTGGTTTCAGGGAATTTATCCATGAGATACAGCCCAAAGATACAACGAGGATTTATATCGAGCCTTATTCGGCCCAGCCAGGCCAAACTATCCTGCTCATAGCCTTCCAGCATTTGTTCTAAAAACGACTCCACCACCGAAATACTTTCTCGCATATTTGGTTTAGCAAATGCATGCATTAGCTGATGCTGATGGTTGAGCCAGCCCGGCGCAGGGCATCGATCGCTCCCTAAAAAATATAACGTCTGATTGCCTAATTTTCGCCATTGATCAGCATTAATTACATAGCCATAAGAATCTGCGTTCGCATAAAGTATTAGTATCATTGCCAAACGCAATATGTGTGTAGAGTTCCTAAGTAGCATGATAAACTTCCTCAAATTCCACCCCCTCTCAAGTGATTGGTAGAATTGTTTAATTCCCGTTCAAGTTGGTTTATTGGCTCACAGGGGCTTATACGCTTTGTCTCTGCAATAGCATCTCTCGCCTCAGAATACTGGCCTAAGGCCATTCTTGCCCGGGCAGTATCGTAATATGCTCTTGCTGCAAGAATGCTTGTAGTATCTGTTTTAAGAAAGCGCTTATATGTCATCGCCGCAGTCATTAAATCGTCTTCCTCGGCTGCAAATAGCCCCTTCCAAAACCAGACTTCTGCATCTGGCGCGCTATTGGAATACTTGGTGGTTTCTGATGCAGCATCCTCAAACGTTTGAAGGTTAAAACCTTTTATCCTTGCACTTTTGCTATAACAGTGTACAGCTACGGCATTCCAGCCCAGGCCAAAAGAGTATTTAGCTAAGACTTCATAAACCTTGCCTGAATCTATTCCCTGCGTTTGTAATGTATTTGCCTTATAAAGTGTTAACGTACTATCAATATCTTTGATGATCTCAGACTCGGGCCTATCCCGAGTGAGAAATTTCGGCTTAAATGCAAGTAGAGCGGAAATGTAATTACCCTGCTTATACTGATTATCTGCCAGAGCGGCCATAGCACACAAAGCCAGTTTTGTTTCCGGAAACTTCGTTTGAGCCCATCTTGCCAGTTCCAAAACTTGGTCAAATTTCTTTGCTCCGGAAAGTTCCAACGCCCGGTGTCCAAAAACCGCGCAGCATATTTCCGAGTCGGGATTCTGTAACACGTTTCGCTCGATGATCTCACGTAAATCTTCACGGTTTCTAAGCGATCCGATACTGCTCATCAGCTGGTCTACTAACTCCAAACCATTACTGGCCGAATTATATTTATCTACGAAAAGCTTCACATGCTTCTCTACATCTGCGTAATTTGCATCGATCATATATTTCTTTATTAAAGTCCCGTAAAACTGAGCTGCTTTAGTTCCTCTCACATCTTTTGCCAGAAAGTCTACCGCGTATCCCCATCCGTTCTGTTTATCCATGGTAACGAGTTCGCACAGCGATATAATGGCCTGTGGCGTGTCAGGTAATTGTTTAGTTATCTCATAGTAATCGTACAGAATCTCTTTAATCGGATTGCCCTTGATCTGCTTTGTTCTTGTAATCACTAAAAGCATGCTGGCTATCTCTTTGGCATGTTCTGACCTAACGGTGAAATCCGTACGCCAGTTACCAAACTGTTGCAACTGCTTATAAGCTCTCTGAAGTATTTTCCCAGGATTCCTGGCTATCTCCACATCGGGGATATTACTGGTGATTTTGCCGGTGGTTTTGTCAGCATAAATTGCCGCTATCTCATCCTGCGTTAGTGCCCGGTTGTAGATGCGGACGTCATCTATCGCGCCTTTGTAAAACCGCCCGGTTTCTTGCGTGTTTCTCCCTATATTGACACTAAAAACACTGTTGGCTATAGATCCTGTATAAGCAGTTGTAACTTCTAATGTACCGTCTATGTATAGCTTGAGGTTAGTTCCATCATAGGTTCCGGCCAAATGGTGCCAAACATTATTAAATGAACCATCTACAGGAAAGTGGACTATATGCCAGTCTCTGTCAAAGATGCAAAATTCTATGCTATTGGAGATATGGTGCTTTATCGCATAACTGTGATCGCCTTTTGTTATATAAGGATTATATTGTCTGTTACCAGCATCATTTGTCTTTACCCATACTGCAATCGTTACCTTATCGGTAATATCCAGGCTTGCATCATTACTGCAGTCAACGTAATCATCCTTTCCATCAAATGCCAGTGCACCTCCTGTCTTTCTGGCTACCCACTGAGGATTACCGTTGAGAGTACCATTATTCTCGTTGCCACTTCGGTCATAGGCGATACCACCGGAGCCCTCATCAAACCTCCACCAACCGACAAGACAAGGGTCTGTACCTTCGGCTGCATTCGTTAAAACTGGGCTCAGCGCCAAAATAAAACAGAATAAATAAATCAATTTTCTACACATAATAATATACTCTACCTTTCCTTCGTGAAAACATTGAAAGATACATAACTTCGATATAGCTTTTTGCGAATACTTCACTTGATCTTTCTTTTCCTCTTCTTGTACTATTTGCGATATCTTTGAGGGCTATGTTCTATCTTGACCATAACAGTTCACTAAATTTACATTTTTTATTCGTATAACTCTCTCGGCTCCTTCTTAAGGAATGAGCGGTGTCATTTATTTCCTGCTCCAGTTGGATTATTGTCTCGCAGGGGCTAATACGCTTTGCCTCTGCAATAGCTTCCCTTGCCTCAGAATACTGGTCTAAGACCATTCTTGCCCGGGCTGTATCGTAATACGCTCTTGCTGCAAGGATGCTTGTAGAATCTGTTTTCAGAAATCTTTCATACATCAAACCAGCGGCCATTAGATCGCTTTCTTCGGCAGCAAACAGACCCTTCCAGAACCAGATTTCATTCTCAGGAGTAGTGTTACAGTAATTGGTAATCTTTGATGCAGCACTTTCAAAAGCATCCAGGGAATAACCTTTGGCTTTTGCACTTTGCCTGTAACAACGTACTGCAACTGCGTTCCGATTTAAGCTAAAACAATATTTTGCTAAAGCCTCATAAATCTTGCCCAAATCTATACCCTGGGTTCGCACTGTATTTACGTTATAGAGCACTTCAATGCTGCTAATATCTTCGATAATGGCAGGCTCTGACCGATTTTCTGCGAAAAGTCCAGGCTTGAATGCCTCAAAAGCCGATACAAAGTTACTCTGTTGGTACTGGTTATCTGCCAGAACCGCTGTAGCACATGTGGCAAGCCCTGTTCTTGGAAATTTTCGGCGCACTGATTCAGCCTTTTCTAAGAATTGGTCAAAATTGCTGTCATCGGAAAGTGCCAAAGTACGTTGTCTAAAAAGCGCACAACGAATCACTGAATTGGGGTCTTGTGTTACTCTGCGTTCAATAATCTCATATAACTTCCCTCGTCCGGGAATCTGACTAAGACTACTCATAATCCGGGCTATAATTTTCAGGCCCTTTTCAGAAGAAGTATATTTATCAATAAAAAGCTTTACGTATTTGTCTACCTTCGCATAATCTGATCTAACCATTAAGCTCCTTATAAGTCCTGTGTAAAAGGAAATTATTCTGTTGGTAGTACCGGATTTTTCTAAGAAGTTCATAACATATTCAAGGCCGTTTTGCTCATCCAGGATAACGATTTCGCATAAGGCTTCTATGGCATAAGGGGAATTGGGAAATTGCGTTGTTAAACTATAATAGTCTTTTAGGACCTCCTCGGAGGAAGCACCATTGACTTCTTTTGCTTTTCCAATAATTAAGAGCATCTCGGATATTTCAGCGGCGTACTCTTTCTTGACCTCTGGATTTGTGCGCCAGTTGCCGAACTGTTGCAGGTCTTCATAAGCTTCCCGGAGCACTTTGTCCGGGTTCCTGGCTATTCGCTCATCGATGGTCCCACCTTCATAAATCACCGCCACCTCGGTCTCCGTCAGTGCCCGGCTGTAAAGCCGCACTTCGTCCATTATACCCCTGTACTCGTCGCCGGCATGCGCTCCTGAATACTTCGTTCCGATATAAAGAGGACCTATGCTGGTGTTTATAGCACCTCTGGTCGCCACCTCGCCAACCAATTTACTGTTGTAGTAGACTCTCATCGCTGCACCGTCATATGTAGCTGCAACATGAGTCCATTCACCCTCTGATGGACAAGGAATGTTCCCCGGCTTATCATTTGAAAGCCCAGCTAAATGAAAAACAAAATTGTCACCGAATTCGCGTAAAAGGCGATATTGGTTATCCCCGGATCCTTTTTGAAAGATTCTGTTGTTCCCGGTCCAAGTCGGCTTTAGCCAGGCGACAATGCTAATCTCCTCCGTTGGGTTCAATGTTGGGCTGTTGGGAACCACTACGTAATTATCGGCTCCTTTGAAATTCAACGCGCCGTTGATCCGCCCATCCTCTGTCCATTTGATATTAGTCGTTGACAGGGTACCATGGTTCTCATTGCCGGACGAATCGGCAGCAGTATCGCCTGAACTCTCATCAAACTTCCACCAGCCGACAAGACAAGGGTCAGTACCTTCGGCTGCATTCGTTAGAACGAGGCCCAGCGCCGAAACAAGACAGAATAAATAGATCAATATTCTACGCATAATACACTTCTCCTAAAACTACTCTGTAAGCATCAAATTAGCACACTTCAATATGCAGAGGTCTCTCTCTTTGGACAGGAGTTATTGCCAGCTTCCATCCTACTCCACGTACAGATTGTATTATTTGAGGTCTGGCCGGATCAGGTTCAATGATCTTTCGCAGTTTGCCAATATTGACGTCAAACGTTTTGCCTCCCTCTTTGGCAGATGAACAAATCGAATCGGCCCAAATAGGAGACTCCTGCAGTTCTTCCCTGGAAATGATACGATCCGGATTATCTATGAAGTATTTAAGTAAGAAGTTTTTATTATAGAAGAAACGAAAATAAT
>CAZIAN010000167.1:0-2657 GCA_964537355.1 uncultured Pirellulales bacterium
AACGCGAGAGTCGATAATGATAATCCTGATGCAGCAACGATAACGAGCTGGACCGAATGGAATATCGACCTGCAGGCATTTACCGACCAGGGTGTTAACCTTGCCAATGTCACTTCGATTACACTTGGCCTTAGCTCGGTTACCGGCGGCTCAGGTATGATGTACTTCGATGATATTCGTCTGTACCCGCCTGCTCAGTAAGCAGTAGGGTGAAATTGATATAACAAATGTATATTAACTTTTTTAAAGGAGGATTATTATGTCTAAGAAATTGATTTATTTATCTTCTTTTGTATTGGTACTGAGCGTGATTGGTACATCCTTTGGCCAGTCCGGCACGGGCTTGCGCGCTGAGTACTTTCACTTTTCCGGCTCTACACCTCCCTCTCGAGAGGATGCCTTCCGCGATCTTATAGTTACTCGGATAGATCCGCAAATATATTGCTACTGGAATCCGGGCTTCGTCGCGAGTCATCCTGACGGCCTTACCCCGGACCTGGAAATCCCCCCACCCCCGGGAGTAAGAGCCGATACCTTCTCTGTCAGATGGACGGGAGAAATAGAAGCTCTTAATACTGAGGCCTACACTTTTACAACTGGTGCTGATGACGGCATACGCCTATATTTGAACGGTGAGCTGATTATTGATGACTGGGCCGACCATGACCGTACTGAAACTTCAAGTGACCCGATAGAACTCGTCGCGGGCCAGAGGTATCCGATAGTATGTGAGGGCTATGAGAATGGTGGAGAGGCCGAGTGGCAGTTGTATTGGCAAAGTGCATCTACGCCAAGAGAAGTCGTTCCGCAGGAGGTATTATACCCATTGGTGAAAGTGCAGGATTTTCCGGCCAGTAAACCTGATCCGGCTGACGGTGCAGTACTCAAGGATACATGGGTGAATATAGGATGGACGGCGGGACCCAGCGCAGTCTCACACGATTTGTATTTCAGCGACAATTTTAGCGATGTGGATAACCGCGTTGCCGATGCGTTCCGGGGTAACCAGGGAGTGACTAATTTTGTAGCTGGCTTTCCCGGATTTCCTTTTCCGGACGGCCTTGTTCCGGGCACAACATACTTCTGGCGAATCGATGAGGTCAATGAGCTGAATCCGGACAGCCCGTGGGAAGGTCCTCTCTGGAGCTTTACGATTGCCCCCAAGATTGCTTTTAAGCCTACGCCGGCTGATGGTGCAGAGGCTGTTGAATCGGGTGGGCAATTGAGTTGGGAGCCAGGTTTCGGTGCGAAATTACACTATGTGTATTTTGGCGACAATTATGACGAGGTGGACAATGCTGCCGGAGCACTCCCCGCAGGACTTATGGTCTTTAATCCGGGCACACTTGAACCAGCGAAGATTTACTACTGGCGAGTCGATGAGTTTGATATTCTCGAAACGCATAAAGGTGAAGTCTGGAGTTTTACGACCGTGGGCGCCGTCGGCAGTCCTACTCCGTCCTATGGTGCCAAGGATGTCAAGCATACACAGATTCTCACATGGGTCGCCAGCGACCTGGCCGCTTCGCACCAGGTCTATTTCGGTACGGATCAAGATGCAGTGCGCAATGCCGATACAGGTTCACCTGAATTTAAAGGAACAAGGAACCTCGGGGCAGAGAGTTATGATCCCGGATTAATGGAATGGGAAACTACTTACTATTGGCGGATTGATGAGGTTAATGATTCCAATCCGGCTAGTCCCTGGAAAGGGAATGTCTGGACGTTTACGACTGCCAATTTCTTTGTGGTGGACGATTTTGAGTCGTACAACGACCTTAATGAAGGTGAACCCGGCAGCAACAGGTTGTATCTGGCCTGGGTGGATGGATTTGACAACCCGGCCATAAACGGTTCTACTGTTGGTCATTTAGATCCTCCATTTGCCGAGCAAAGTATAGTCAACACAGGCGGCCAGTCGATGCCGTATTTTTATGATATCGACCAGAAGTATGCAGAGGCGACTTTGACGCTGAATTATCCGAAGGACTGGACGGAAAGAGGTGTTGATACGTTGGCGATTTGGTTCAAGGGCGATTGGATTAACGTTGGTGCGCCGATGTATGTGGCTCTAAATGGCAGTGCAGTGGAGTACCACGATGACCCGGAGGTAACGAAGATTGATGTTTGGACCCAATGGAAGATTCCTTTGCAGGTCTTTGCTGACCAGGGTGTAGATCTTACGAATGTTGACACGCTTGCCATTGGTTTCGGAGATAAGAACAATCTTCAGGGCGGTGGTTCAGGTACAATGTTTATTGATGATATTCGACTGTATCTTCCGTAGGACCGGAGCCAGCACTTAAGACGGGATTTTGCTCGCACCTATTGCTTCTTCCGAAACAAGATATGGAAGTGCGATTGAGATTTCGTATTTATGTCAATTCGGGGCCTATACTGATTGATTCTTTATAGGCCCTTTTTTTATACTTATCCGATTTTGTCTTGAAAATTTTAAAAATATTAGTTTTTCCAACAAATATTTGATGTTTGATGCCTACTCTCCGGAAGTAACTCCATCTCGAAAAATTAAATATATTCCAATGCTTAAAAAAGTTAGTTTTCGCACTGGAACTTTTTTGTAATAAAAAGACATTCTCAAGCGTCTGATATAATAATTCTCGGTATTGTTCTGTTTACTGGTATGAGGTTGGGAT
>CAZIAN010000167.1:2667-5296 GCA_964537355.1 uncultured Pirellulales bacterium
TCTTTTACTTTAACAAGCTTGCCTCCATCAAAGTCTTTTATCTTTTCTGCTTTTTTTATAATCTCTTCAGATGTTAATTCATCATTTGCAGCAAAAATTGAATAATTCACGCCACTTAGTAAAAAAATTGCCACTAAACAAATAATAAATATTGTTTTGAATTTAAAAAGTCGGAAATGTTTGCTTAACGAAACAAAATGAGCAATAACTGAAACTACATGTAAAAAAGGAGAAATTCAAAATGAAGAATGCCGCACGTACAACTATCGTAGTCAGCACTGTTGTCATTGTAATCTCAGCAATATTGTTTTCAACCGCTCTTGGGCAGCGATCGTTTAGACCGGGTGGAGGCCAGCAGGGTGATTCCCAGCTTGAAAAACCTCCTATTGCAAAAGACGCTAACGAGAAGAAAATTTTTGGCGTTCTCGATAATATACTCAAAAGCCAAAGCTATAGAAACGTGCCGCCGCAGGATGGGCGGTTCTTGCGCATTATGACCCAATCGATGAACGCGAAAAATGTCGTTGAGATAGGAACATCCACCGGCTACTCCGGTATCTGGTTCGGCATGGCGCTTCAAAAAACAGGCGGCAAGTTGACGACATTTGAAATCGATGCACAGCGTGCCGCCACGGCCCGTGATAATTTCAAAAAAGTGGGCATGGCTGATGTAATAACACTCGTCGAAGGCGATGCCCACGAGGAGGTAAAGAAACTTAAAAGTCCAATCGATATTCTCTTTCTCGACGCAGATAAAGAAGGCTATATCGATTATCTCAATAAACTTTTACCATTGGTCCGTCCCGGCGGCCTTGTCATTGCGCACAACATTAATCCGAGGATGGCCGATCCTAACTTCATGGAAGCCATAACAACGAATCCTGATCTGGAAACGATTGTGCGAAGCGGAGTTAGCTTAACGCTTAAGAAACAATAATATCCGCTCAAAATAACAAAACCGGCCGCATCTTAAAGCCCTGCGCAGTAGAGAAAACGATTTGACCGTTGAAATCGCTATTTCTATATAGCGCCTGGCTTTTTGTGCAATAAAAAAAAGCCCCTGCGGTGCGGAGGGAGAGGAAAAAGCGAGATTCCCGCAGAGGCTTGAGTTGCAACATTTTTTAACTTTTATACCGTCAATATCCTGGCATTGGCGGAATAGATATAATTATAAGTTCCCTCATTCATAAACTCAATTAATATTACATAACCCATAATTTGTCTCATACTTTCTTATACTCAATGGAGATTATAGCTTGTCGGAAATATTTCGTTTGAAGGAAAACTCAACTTTCGTCTTTACCAGCTTGCCGTTGACCTCCAACACCGGGTATGCAAGAAAGTTAATCGGTCCTGAAACCGGGCCTGGTTCCAGGATCAGGTCACGCCCCCTGCTAAATTCGACACGGTTCGCTGGATTATGACCAAAGAAATAAGTCGACAGTTGCGAACATTTGTCACCTTCGCTGATATCCACCGGCCACCATTTGCCATTAGTGTAGAACTCAGCCCAACAGTGATAACCATCCACCCCGCCTGCGTCTCTCTCTGAAGGAATTGCCGCACCAATGGCAAAGCGTGCAGGAATACCGACGGCCCGGGACAACGCGATAAAGTAAGAATGAAAATCCGTACAGTTACCCCTTTCGGAATCACACGCAAATATCGCATTGCCTTGACCCCAGCCGGAACCGTATTTTGCATAACGCATTTTCTCTATAACATGATCATAAAGAGCACGGGCACGGACAAGATCATCTGTCTTGCCTTTGACAACTTCCTCTGCAATACTCCGAAACTTAGCATCGCTCGGGACTAAACTTTCGGGCTGGAGATATTGTTCCGGATCGATATCCTCGCGGTAAACGCCTTTCTCAAGACGCTTGACATCAAAAACCATCTCAATAGGTTCCCTGCTGTCAGCAGGAGTAAGACTTAACATAAGCACCTTGTTGCCATGATCTCGGTCCTGCAATACCTCCTGCTTACCAGGGGCCTTGATCGACTTGATATCAATCGTCTGAAAAATATCTGACGAAGGCAAAGGAAGCCACATACGTCCGGCCTCATTGAGCTTGGGAACAACTGAACGATAGAAAAATTCGAACTCATCCTGACCCTCAATAACACCAAGCAAACGCGGTGGAGCATTCTCTGCCGGTCTGTGCTCCCACGTACCGTCACGATTCTGTTTCCAGACATAAAGAGGTTTGCCGTTGACCTTGTGGATCGTCGTCTCGGTGACATTCATTGCGCCGACTTCACCGCCAAGAAAGAAATCGACATCGTAAACATTACCCTCATCAGTGGCAAGATCGACACAGGCAAAATATTCACCACCACCCAGATTCGCAAGGTACTCAGTATGCACCTTAACAAGCTTAAGCCCAAGCTCTTTCCCTTCGAAATCAAGACGCATATGACCATTACCGAGACGGGTTTGCTCTGCGATATGATTCTCTATGCCGGCTTGTATGTCCTCAGTAAAAACCGGAACCGGAGGAATTGATTGCCCCTGCTCATCAGCCGGTGGTTTATCGCATCCTGAAATCAGAATACAAACCAACACTGCCAGTATTGTCTTAAGCCGGTTCATAACAAACCTTTCATCCCAAAACTGCATAACTCA
>CAZIAN010000167.1:5396-9444 GCA_964537355.1 uncultured Pirellulales bacterium
GGATGTTCTTCTGACGGAGTTTTCTCGGTCGGAGTTTCTTCGGTCGGATGTTCGCTGGCTGACTGTTCGCTGGTCTGACTGTCCCCGGACGGATGTTCGCTTTCTTGTTTGCAGCCCATCTGGCCAAACGAAACAACTGCCGCAATCAGCACCACTACAAATATCTTTTTCAACTTGTCCATCTTTACACGTTCCCCTTTCGTGTTTATTACTCTCTCAATAACATATAGCCTGCCATATATTTTAGTATTCCCAACACTCGATTTTCACAATAAGGCATACTATTTGATGGCTCAAAAGAATCAAACGCTCTTAAACCTCTTTAATTACGCTAATGATAAACAAAGGTTGGATTCTGTATATCAGGGAAAGCCTGTTTTTTCTATAGGGGAAAGCCCTATACCTCTCATAACACAGGATTATATACCTCAAGAAGAATCCGTCGTCTAAATGACCTGCGAGATTCCAAAAAATAAACTTAACTGCTTTTTTGACAAAACGTTGCGCCAATATGTAACTATTTTTGCAAAGCCTTCAGGTTAAGTTATTAAACAGAATTTTGCTACGTTATACAAAAAAGCGAGATTGCGGATTTTAATGCGGTAAACAAGTAAAGAGACTTTCACAAAGGAGATGTTACGGTCTTGGTAATTTTCTTTGCTCAGCATCTGTCGGCGGGTAATTTTTGAAGGTTGACCACATTCCCGGCCTGCCCGCATCCCACGCCTCCTGGCTGAAAACCTTTTCTTTTTTCATATATGCGGCGTGGCCGTCATAAAAGGCCATGTTGACGCCCTCGCTGTGACGGTATAATGTTGGGCCGTCAGTGCCGACCTGTTTGTAAGGCGTAATTGTGTCCTGGCCGAGAACGTCCCATCCGTCTTTGTAATTTGCTCCCCACCACCAAAGCCACCAGTCATTGCTCTCGGTGAATATGAGCTCTCCGGAAGGGCTGGGAACGGTAGTATTCCTGTGTCCGGCATAGCCGATGCCGAACCAGTCTGAAAAATACCAGTCTGTCAGGTTGTATCCGTAACTAAGCCAGGAGTCCCACTGGGAATCGGGTCTTTCTTTTATCGAAATCACATCGCTCGGGCAAAGAAACTCCCTTGGTGCGTTCCAACCGGGGTCGGCATCGCCCTTCATTGCTTTATAGCCCACCAGATTTCGATAGAGCTGATTGGCGGGCCAATAGCGGTCGTCTCCAAGTGTTCTGTCCATAATCGGAACATACCAGCCGTCTTCTTCATCAGCATAAAGGGTGTTGGCCAGTCCCATTGTTCTGAGGTTGTTGCTGCAGACGATGCGTTTGCCGTGGTCTTTTGCTCTCATCAAAGCGGGCATAAGAATTGCCATCAATAATGCGACGATAGCAATCACAACTAAAAGCTCTATTAAAGTAAACCCCGTTAGAAATCTTCTACAAACCCCATTAGAAATTCTTCTTTCTAACGGGGTAAATCCTCTTTGCCTTTTCATAATTACACCCCAACTTTTATATGAGCTATCCTATAGCTGTTATACTTTATTAAAGATGCGCAAATCAAAAGAAATGTTCTTCCAGTCCGTGCCTTATATTGAAACATCTACAATCCCAGCCTGTGCTTCTTCAATTTCTTGTCAAACTCTTTTGCTCTGCCCTCGAAGTACCTATCCAGCCGGACCCAGTACTTTTTGCTGTGATTTTTGATTTCCGTATGAACGAGTTCATGCAGAATTACGTAATCCATCAATTCCTGAGTCAATGAGACCAGGTTAATATTCAGGTTGATATTATTCAGGTTCGAGCAGCTTCCCCATCGTGTCTTTTGGTTCCTTATGAAAACCTTGTTGTATTTGAAGCCGTGTATGTCTGCTAATTCGCAGAGCCTGTTCCTGAGAATTGTTTTGGCTTTTGTTACAGGCAGTTTGGGTTTGTCATTAAGGGTGGTTTTATGTTCCTTTTCTATTTTTCTCACGTAGTCCAGGCTCTGTTTAGCCCAGCTAAGATTCTTAAGTAAATATTTTCGGGCCTTCTTAAGGGAGGTTCTTGTCGGAAATGCGACCCTGACCGGCTTAAAAGCTCTTATGGATATTGACATTCTTTTAGCTCTTTTGGACTGGGAAAAGACAACTGGGCCGAGCGGCGGGATGTCGATGATTGTAATTGACATAGTCTAAGTGTAATCTCCTGAGTAAATATTATGTTTAGTGCATTTTAATGGAAACAACTTGAAAAATCTCATGATTTCAATAAGATTTGATTACGAAAAATGAAGAATTTCTTTTATGTCGACTTTAGATAAAGGCTAACTATGGCAAAAATAACCTTCAGTCACACTGAGCTTATAAAAATTCTGATTTCCAATGAGCTTTTACCTAAAAAGATTTTGCGTCCCAAGGTTGAAGGCGATGAAATCCATTTCGTGGTAGAAACAAACCTGCCGCTTTTACAGTTTGTTCCTGCTTCGTTAAGGTACTTAAGCTATACCGATAACAATGCAATATTTGAACTCACTGTTGTCAACAGCAGTCTGAACGCAATGATAGGCCGGCTGAACCTGTTATCCAAACTTAACGCCCCTGCGTATGTTAAGTTTGATTTCCCAAAAGTTTATGTTGATGTTAATGAGCTGCTTAAAGAAAAGAATATTAGAGGCGTCCTGCTAAAAGACATCATCTTTAACGATGGCGAATTTACAATTACAACATGCAGCACTTAAGAAACTTTTCGTCTTCACTAAGGGTGATAAAAACTGAATGAATAAAGCTTTGCATTTCTCAATTCGAATTCCAACCGGATCATTTTGCTCTTGAGAGCCGGAATTGTTAATTCATTCTGCCATTCAACCTTGATATCTGTAACGCTTTGTCTGACAGGTTTGCCTGCGGCGAGTTCTTCATCGTTGTCATTGAGGAGTCTCGTTCTTACAAATCCTTGTCCATAAATATCGGCACTAAGACATAGTGTCCCCTCCGTGTATAGCAAAGGCTTGGTGACAACAAAGGCTGAAGCGTTCTTGGAAACTTGCTCATAGCCGGCAAAACCATCCGGCCTAAGTGTCGCGAGACAGAAATATCCATTACGCCAGCCGAAGTGTTTATCATCACTGCCTCCGTAATAAAGCCGGATTTCGTCTTTCTTGAATACCGGGCAGGCCGCCGCATATACACATCCCCAATCGTACTGGCCTTTCTTGGGGCTGTTACCAATCAATGGATTACCAGGATCGATCCGATGCCATGTAATCGTATCCGGGCTCCATGCCACTTCCGTATGAGTACGGTCAATCTTGGAATTGTAGATAGCAGGCAGACCGATGTAAACGCCCCCGTAGTAGAACACGGGCATGGCATACGTTTGTAGATGGTTTTCCAGGCCTTCGAGTACAACTTCGGCCTTGCTCCAATGTAGGAAGTCTTTGCTTGATGTCCTTGCTACCTGTCGCCCGCGAGGAGGGGCCCACGTTCGCGTGAATCCCACATACTCGCCGAGCGTAGGAGCCCACAATGCATTATTGTGCGTGTCTCCTCTAACATTGATCTCCGGGCATTCGATGGCCTTACTCCAATTAAGCCCATTACGAGAAAACGCCACGCACATTTCCGGGCCCTTAAAAAACATCTTATATCGACGCTTTGGATCTGGATCGTGAAGATCCACGAATATACCCGCCCCATGCGGTCCGCGAACGACAAGATTGTTGAGATTGCTGCCGTTGAACTCCACGAGACGAAGTTTGGGTTTCATCCACCTCAGACCGTCCTCAGAGGTGGCGTAACAAACACCCATCTCGCGATTCTTGGGACGGTAGGGTGTCCGGCTGCGTTTATCGAGAGGCGGTTTCTGGCCCGCCTGATCAACGATGAATGGACTATACCAACATTCGTAAAGCTTTTCCTGCTGGTCATATATAACGTTGGCGTAGAGATTGTCGAAGCGGACTTCCCAGGGTTTGTCTTCTGAAAAAAGCGGGTTACGCCTGCTTTTTTGAACTTTACCGACAGTAAGTCTTGCGTTTTTTGTTTGCTCAACAATACGATTATCCAGAAGAAGAAATCTGTCGCA
>CAZIAN010000168.1:0-3459 GCA_964537355.1 uncultured Pirellulales bacterium
GATCGACACGATCTCGAATTCTGTTCTCAGCTATTTTAGCCAGCCATCGCATGAAGTCTCCATCGTTATGATCTCTGAAATCCTTCAGACTGGTGACTGCTGCTATCATCGCATCCTGGACCAAATCCATGGACTCCAGTTGTGCGCGAAGCTCCGTACCGGCACGCAGTCTCACGATGCGTCGAATTCGCTCTGCATAGACATTACACAACTGTTCCAGCGCGAATCTGTCGCCTTTTTGTGCCGATGACACCATTTGTTGTGTGTTCTGATCCTCTGTCATGCTCAAGGTCCTTAAATCCTTCGGCTGCAATATCTTACAACAATCATAACAATATTGAAAAAAAATGTCAATAAAGTGTCAAGTTTCGCGAGTTTTTCCGCTATTAAAGATAGAGTGACGTACCAGACAACGTAAACAAGTATTGTTCTATTAAGGAGTAATTACGATGAACACCAACTTATCGAAGAAGGCCGTTTTAGTATGCTTTGTCATTCTTAGCATGTTATCTAAAGCTAATCCTGCTGCCAGGGCGGATTTCATTTTTGATCAACCGGTAAACATGGACTCTCCGCTCAATAGTGGAAGCGATGATTCGTTCATCAGTATCACACCGGACGGATTGACAGCATGTTTCAGTTCGACTCGTCCGGGCGGTTTTGGCAGTGATGACCTGTGGATGGTCACTCGCTCAACCAAAGATGAGCCGTGGGGGCCAGCCGTAAATCTTGGCCACTCTGTAAATACAAGCGCATCAGAAGCTTATCCCTGCCTGTCTTCAGACGGGCTAACGCTGTTCTTTTCGGAAATGTGCAATACTACTGTCTATAAACCGATCCGAGCCGGTGGGATTGGCGGGCGCGACATTTGGATGGTAACACGTCCGGATACTGAAAGTGACTGGGGAATTCCGACAAACCTCGGCCCGGTCGTAAACAGTACCAATGACGACCAGGGCCCCTGCCTTTCCTCGGATGGTTTGAGCTTATATTTCTTTTCTGATCGTCCCGGAGGATCCGGCCTGCAAGACCTATGGGTTGCTACACGTCTATCGATATCAAGCCCATGGGACGAGCCGGTTAATCTCGGGTCAAATGTAAACAGTTATGACCTCGACGCTGATGTAAGTATTTCACCGGATGAGCTGACACTCTTCTTTTCCTCGTGGGGTCGCCCCGGGAGCCGGGGTTATTTGGATATATGGTTCATGACCAGGGCAAGTAAAACAGATCCATGGGACCAGCCACGGAATATAGGAATCCCTGTCAATACGTCGGCCACCGAGGGAGGTCCCTTCTTTTATGCGGGTGGACCCTCTTTAATCTTTACTTCCTATGCAAGACCAGGACACGGCGGTTTCGATTTCTGGGAAATGCCTATGATACCTATCGTAGATTTCGACGGCGATGGAAAAGTAGATTCGGTTGACGTCTGTATACTTATTGACCACTGGCACACAGATTACCCTGCTTGCGATATCGCACCGTCACCCTTCGGCGACGGAATTGTAGATGTTAAAGACCTCATTGTCCTCTCCGAACATTTGTTTGAGGGAGTTCCACCGGCCGAAACAGTCGAGTAAATTGTGTGCGGAAATCTATATTTAGCAGCGGGCGATAACCACATAACTTCTCTTTTAATAAAGGGCCGGCAGTTTGAAGGACTCCGGCCATTTTCTATATGATTATTTATGAGTAATTATTGGCTTTGAGGATTAGATTTCAAATTTCAGATTCGTTGGCTTGCCTTTTGTACACGTGTACAAATGATTAAGGGCGGCTATACAGTCGAGAGGATGGTTTTAGGGATTGGTGTTTGAAATAATTGGTTTAAAAAGAACAAGGCCGATTAGGAAATCGGCCTTGTTTGTTGTTATATAATCATTTTGTTAGTCACTCTTAGAATGTCCATTGTGCTCTTAGTCCAAAGACGGTTGGGTCTTCGGACTAAGAGCACAATGGACTTTCTAAAAACAAATATTAAAAAAGAAAAGGGTGTATGCTTTGCCTTGTGTAGGGCAGGGTTAATAAAAAATCTGACAAAGAAAATTAAGGAGCTTAGAAAATGTTTAAGAATTTGAAACTTGGATCAAAAATTATTCTTGGATTTTTGGCAGTAGTTGCTTTGGTGGCTGTTGCCGGTGTTACAGGCTACTGGGGTGTACAAACAGTTGGTAAAGCGCTCCATGTAGTAGCAAACGAAGAAGCCCCTATCGTTGATGCCAGTATGGGAATGATGCTCGCCGTGGGTGAAGCTAAGATGCTTGGCGATGAACTGAAAAGTGCCACAGCAGTGATGGCAACAGACAATGCATCTGAAATTGACAGGATCACAAAGGATTTTGCGCAAGCCACACAAACATTTGACACTTTTGCCGGCGCCATATTAGAAGGTGGTGAAATTGATGGAGCAACCTATATCAAGACAGACAACCAGGAACTTGCAACTTTTATTCGCCAGACCGATGATCAGCACAACAGCAAATTTCAGCCGGCATTTAAAGCTTTAAAAGAAAGTGGTCTCAAACTTCTTCAGGCCAAAGCTGCCGCAGACAAGGCAATGGAGACACAGGAAACGGAATATAACGACTTGGTTAAAATAGCTGAAAATTTCGAAGCTGCCGTTTCCAAAGAAATCGCAAAGAATACGGCTGCTGCTGATACCGTAGAGAAGGCCAAAGAGGTCATGACAGAGGAAGTTCCGTTAGCGGATTGTGCGATGGAGATAAAATATACTATTGCTAAATCGCGGTTGGCATTGGAAGAGATTGCCCAGGCCATGACCAAAGAGGAAATAGACGCTATTCTTCCCGAGTATGAGGAGAGCATTAAGAGTTTTGACACCATGATTACGGCTGTGTTGAGAGGTGCCGAAATCGATGGAACCAGGATAGTTGCCACGGATAACGCACAAATCAAGAGCGAAGCCGAGCAACTGGACAAGGACCATGAGAATTTCCAAAATGCAGCCAACAACATGGTTGCGACACGTCGCGAAATGATTGCAGAAGTTGAAGTTACTAATCAGATAATGGTGGAGCTTGACGAAGCCGGTGTCGCAATGGACGCACTCTTGGCGAAGGTCGAAGGTCTGGCCGGTGACGAAATGAACAACGCCAAGGCAAGTGGTCAGACGGCCAAAGCTACCGCGACATGGTCATTAATTACTATAGTTATCGGTTCGGTTGCTGCGGGACTTCTAATAGTTATATTCCTGACCCGTTCAATCACCAAAGTGCTCAATAATATAGTAGAGTCTCTGGGCCAGGGTTCCGAGCAGGTTAGCTCTGCGGCCGGACAGGTTTCCAGCGCCTCGCAGTCACTTGCTGAAGGTTCGACTGAGCAGGCAGCAGGTCTGGAAGAGACATCATCGAGCCTTGAAGAGATGGCATCTATGACCAAGCAGAACGCCGACAATGCCCAGCAGGCCAATACTTTAGCTACCGAGGCACAGAAGGC